>JACRNN010000147.1 GCA_016234955.1 Deltaproteobacteria bacterium
CACGTCGGCGAAGTTCAAGTCCCTGGTGACCCCCGGCTCGTCGGCCACTATGGCCTTCTTCCTTCCGAGTATCTTGTTGAAGAGCGTCGATTTGCCGACGTTCGGCCTTCCTACTATCGCTACTATGGGCTTCATTTATATGACAAACGACCTCTCTTTTTTCCTCTACCCGCCTGACCTGTACCCGAACCCCTTCAGGGCCCCCGGCTTTTTCGTCCACTCCTGCTGCACCCGCACGAATAGCTCGAGGTATACCCTTGAGCCGAGGAGGTCCTCTATGTCCTTGCGTGCCTCCGTCCCTATCTTCTTGAGCATCTCACCGCGCCTGCCAATGATTATCCCCTTCTGCGAGTCCCTCTCCACGTTTATGGTGGCGGATATGGATATCAGTCCCTTGCCCTTCTTCTCCTCGAATGTGTCAATGGAGACGGCCACTGAATACGGGACCTCCTCTTCGGTGAAGAGAAAGACCTTCTCCCTTATCATCTCGGCCACTATGAACCTCTCCGGCTGGTCGGTCAGCACGTCTTCAGGGAAGTACCGCGGCCCCTCAGGCAGGAGCCCCGCGATTATGCCGGTAAGGAGCTCCACGCCGTCTCCCTTGAGCGCGGAGATCGGCACTATCTCC
Organism: Deltaproteobacteria bacterium; assembly: GCA_016234955.1. Lineage (GTDB taxonomy): Bacteria > Desulfobacterota > GWC2-55-46 > GWC2-55-46 > GWC2-55-46 > JACRLF01. The sequence continues at coordinate 629 of JACRNN010000147.1, forward strand.
CTGAACCCGAAGAGCTTCGAGTACCTCTCCATGAGCGGCAGGAGCCTTTGCTTGTCCACCTTGTCGACCTTGTTTATGCCGAGTATCACGGGGCATTTGAGCTTCTTGAGCCCCTCGATTATGAAGATGTCGTCGTCTGAGAGCTTCCTGTCGGCCTCCACCATGTAGACTATCCCGTCGACGTCCTTGAGCGCCGAGAGCGCCTCCCTCACCATGTACTCGTTCAACAGCCCCCTGCCCTTGTGTATCCCAGGGGTGTCGATGAAGACTATCTGGCAGTCCTTGAGGTTCTTCACCCCCCTGATGACGTTCCTCGTCGTCTGCGGCTTCTCCGAGACGATAGAGAGCTTCTCGCCCATAAGGGCGTTCAATAAAGTCGACTTGCCGGCGTTGGGCCGGCCGATTATGGATATGAACCCTGACCTGAAAGACATGCTTTTTCCTTACCCCTCAAAATCGCGATTGCAAGCCTCAGCCTACCACGTCATATTCCCTTACCCTGAACCCGACGCCGATATCCTCCTCGGCGACCTTGCGGCACGCCTCTATGTCGAACCCCGGCACGGCCACGACCGAGGCGACGACCTTCGGTATGTGCTTCTTCGCCTCTTTGAGAAAATATAATATCGCCGGGTAGGCTCCATCTCCGAAAGGGGTCTTTATGAGCCTCTGGTAGGTCTCGGAATCAGGGGCGTTCAGGCTGACGGAGATACAATCGACGAACATGAGCTCCGGGAGCACGTTCCTATTGTGCACCAGGTTGGCCAGGCCGTCGGTGTCTATCCGTATCCTGCAACCCCTCCTCTTCAAGTGCATGCCGACCTGCTTTACGAGGTCGAGCCTGATAAGCGGCTCGCCGAAGCCGCAAAAGACCACCTCGTCGTACTTTTCAGGGTCAGGGCCGATTGCGGCGATGACCTCCTGGAAATTAGGCTCGTCCTTGAGCCTCAGGTAGTGGCCCTTTACGGTGTAGGACTTGAACTTGGCGCAGAAGGTGCAGTAGTTCGTGCACCTGTTCGTGACGTTCAGATACAAGGAGTTGCGTATTGGATAGGCTATCCTTATCTCCGCCCTGCCTCCAAGCCCGAAGAGGTCCTTGGCGTTAAGCGTAGTTATCCGGGCCACGTCCTCGACGCTCAGGCCCTTTACCCCGGCTACAGCCGCGGCGGTGAGGGGCAGAAATGCCGGCTCGTTCCTCTTGCCCCTGTGGGGCGCGGGCGGGAGGTACGGGCAGTCGGTCTCTATGAGCATCCTCTCTATGGGTACGGACCTTACCGCCTCGCGCGCGCCCTCGGCCTTCGGATATGTGACGACCCCGGTAAAGGAGAGGTAGAACCCCATCTCAATGGCCTCCTTCGCCATGCGGGGGTCCCCGGAAAAACAGTGGAAGACCCCGCCCGTCTCCCGGGCCCCTTCGGACTTCAATATCTCCAGGGTATCTTTGTCCGCCTCCCTTGAATGTATGATAAGCGGGAGGTTCAATCCCCTCGCCAGCCTCACCTGCCTCGTGAATACCGTCCTCTGGACATCCCTCGGCGAGTTGTCGTAATGGTAATCGAGACCGGTCTCGCCTATAGCCGCGACCCTGTTGCCGGGATCGGAGGCGAGGCGCTTTATAAGCTCGTAGGGCCCGTCGTCCGCGACGTCTTTCGCGTCATGGGGGTGTATGCCGAGGGCGCAGTGGACGGATGGGTTGCCCTTGACCACGTCGATGACCGAGGACAAGCCCTTTGCCCCACTCCAGCACCCGACCGTTATTATCGACCTTACCCCGGCGTCAAGCGCCCTTTTTATTACATCGGCCCTGTCGGGGTCGAAACGCGGGTCGTCGAGGTGCGCGTGCGTGTCTGTGAGGAACTCTTTCATAAACAAAATCGAATCTTCCATACCGTTTTTTTGGATTATATATCTATATGGCGCCGGGATGAAACCTCCACGGGCTCGAAAGGGCGTAGGGCGGGTCACACCCGCCGAATTGTTGTCTGACATCCGGCGGGTTACGGCTTGCGCCTAACCCGCCCTACAGGCCTATTTGGCGCGGGTATAATCAGTCGGCTATGCGCGGGAATAGGACAGGCCCCTTTTTGACGCTGTTGCCCGCAACCTTATCGCCGCTATCGTCCCAGTTGATCTCGACGTCGAGGTTGTCGATGGACTCTATCTTCCTCCCCATGCCGAGCTGTTCCCATATCTTCTCCGCGGAGCCGGGCATGAACGGATAGATGTAGAGCGCGATGATCCGAAGCCCTTCGGCGAGGTTGTAGAGGACGTTGGAAAGCGGCGCGTCCGCGCCATCTTTCGCCATCTTCCACGGCGCGCTCGACTCGATGTAGCCGTTGAGGGCGCTTATGAAGCGCCAGGGCAAAAGTAGCGCGTCGGAAAACCTGAGTGAATCCATGAGGCCGTCGAACTCCTCCGGCATATTATTGAAATCCCGTATCAACGACACGATGGACTCCGGATTTTCCGAAGGCGCGGGCCTCGGCACGACCCCCCCGCGATACTTCTCTATCATGGTCACGGACCTGCTAAGGAGGTTGCCGAGGTCGTTGGCGAGGTCGCTGTTGACGCGGCCCTTTAGCGCCTGTAGCGAAAAGTCCCCGTCAAGGCCGAACGGGACCTCCCTTAAGAGGAAGTACCTGAACTGGTCCGCGCCGAACCGGTCTATGACCTCGACGGGGTCGACCACGTTCCCCTTTGATTTGCTCATCTTGTTCCCGTCAACGGTCCACCAGCCGTGGGCGAATACCGACCTGGGCAGGTCCAACCCCGCCGACATGAGGAACGCCGGCCAGTAGACGGCGTGGAACCGGAGGATGTCCTTGCCGATAAGGTGCAGGTCCGCGGGCCAGAAGCCGTCGCCAAAGGAGTCCGGGTACCCTGTAGCGGTCAGGTAATTGGTGAGCGCGTCGAACCAGACGTACATGACGTGCCCTGGGCCGTCCGGGACCGGCACGCCCCAGGAAAAGGTCGTCCTGCTCACGCTCAAGTCCCTCAGCCCCTCCTTGATAAAGCTCACTATCTCGTTACGCTTGCTCTCCGGACGGATGAAGTCCGGGTTCTTCGAGATATGCTCAAGGAGCGGGGAGGCGTATTTGGAGAGCCTGAAGAAGTAGCTCGGCTCCCTGAGCCTGTCCACCGCCCTGCCGCAGTCCGGGCATTTGCCGTCCTTGAGTTGAGTCTCCGTCAGGAAGCTCTCGCAAGGCGTGCAGTACCAGTCCTCGTACTCGCCGAGGTAAATGTCTCCCTTTTCAACGACCGTCTCCCAGAGGCGAGTTGCCGCCCTCTTGTGCCGCTCCTCGGTCGTGCGGATGAAGTCGTCGTTGGATATATTGAGCGCCTCCCATAGCTCCTGGAAGCGCACCACCACCCTGTCGGCGAACTCAAGCGGGCCCACCCCCGCGTTTGACGCGGCCTTCTCGACCTTCTGGCCGTGCTCGTCCGTCCCGGTCAGGAAGAGGACCTCGCACCCCTTGAGCCTCCTGTGCCTCGCCACGCAGTCCGCGGCCACCGTGGTGTAGGCGTGCCCTATATGCGGGACGTCGTTGACGTAGTATATCGGGGTGGTCACGTAAAATTTTTCAAGTCCAGCCGGTCTGTCCATTCCCGCCCTATGCCGTCTCTACGCCTCCGGCCGCGTCTGCGCCGGTACATCCGCGCCCTCGACCCCTGGCTCATGGCCTGGGCCGTGCTTGCCGCAGCCGTTGCAGCCGCCCTTGCCGTCTGTACCGCCTTTGCCGCCGTTGTCCCCTTTGCCTCCGGGACCGCCCTTGCCCCCCTTCCCTCCTCTGCCCGGTCTATCTCCCTTTTCTCTCTTTTCACCCTCGTACATGCCGTACTCGTAGCTCAAACAGCACATGAGGCGCCCGCAGACCCCGGATATCTTGACCGGGTTCAAGGC
>JACRNN010000148.1 GCA_016234955.1 Deltaproteobacteria bacterium
GAAACGCGGGTCCTTTGCCACGTCCGGCACAAGGAGCGGCTTTTTCTCCCTGGCAACCCACCCTGCTATGCCCTCGCCCATCTTAAGCCTCAAGTCCTTGATCTTATTCGAGCCCTCCCCGACGACTATCTCGAACCTGAGCTCGTTGGTCTCCTCGTCCACGAGCAGGAGAGACCAGTTGCTCGGCCGCAGGAGTTCGCTTATCTTCTCCATTATGGTATTCAATATCTCTTTGAGGTCGAGGGATGAGGTGAGGGCCTTGCCTATCTCGTTGAAAGTGGCGAGCTGGAGGCGTTTTTTGACGCTCTCGGAGCCATGTTCATCAGTCTGCGGGGCGGGGTTGTCACCGACTGTCTTCATCTTCAAAATATAACTTAACAGGCGCTAAAAATCAAGACGGCTGAGTTCCGCCCTGAATTCCGACGTCAAGCGCCGCTTTCCGTGAAAATTTTCAATCTCTCCTGTAAAACCCTTGTCACCGGCCCCGCCTTGCCGCACCCGACCGGCCTCGAATCCACGCTTAAGAGCGGCACGATATCGAATATCGAGTTGGTGAGGAACGCCTCCTCGGCCTTTGCGAGGTCTTCGACGTACAGGGGAGATTCAATGACCCGGATGCCTTCTCTTAAGGCGAGTTCCATGACCTTGCCGCGCATTATCCCCGGAAGGACCCCTCCCACCGCGCCTCTGCGGCGCGCCGGCGGGGTCTTTACCCTGCCGCCCTCCACCAGGAAGAGGTTCGTGGACGCGCCCTCAAGCAGGGACGAATCCGCACCCGTGAATATGGCCTCGTATGCCCCTTTCCTCTCAGCCTCTGCCCTGGCAAGTATGTTAGGCAGATAGTTCAGGGACTTTACCCACGGAATGGCCGGGCGTAAGTCCTTTACGACAACGGCCTTCACCCCCCTCTTCTGGCGCCTTAAGACGTTTTTTTCATCTATCGGCCTGCATACTATCACCGTCGTTGGGCGGGCAAGCGCCCCTGGCGCCGGCGCGTCGCCCCCTGTGACTATTATCTTTATGTAGGACAAGGCGTTGCCTATGCCGTTTTTCCTGAGTAGCTCATGGAGCGCGCCGCGCCTTATGTCGGCGTCGAGCCCCTTTAGCGTTTTGAGGGGGATGCCTATCGCCCCGGCCCCCTCCTTTAAACGATTGAGGTGCTCTTTAAGGAACAATACCTCCGCGCCCCGCGCCTTCATGGTCTCAAAGAGCCCGTCCCCGTAATTGAACCCCCTGTCGAATACCGAGACCCTGGCCTCATCCTCCGGCGCTATCACACCGTTCATGTATACGTATCCGCCCATGGTCAGGCCTCCATGCCGAGTACGCCCAGGAAATCCCGCGCCTTGAGTATCGTCTCGTCGTATTCGGCTTCAGGGTCGGAGTCGGCCACTATCCCCCCGCCGACGTGCAGGTATAAGACGCTCCCGGCGCATACGGCGGTCCTTATGGCCATCGCCATATCCATGCCGCCCCCCGCGTCCATCCAGCCTATGCCGCCTGTATAGACGGACCTGTCTACGGTCTCGAGCTCGTCTATTATCTCCATCGCCCTTATCTTCGGCGCCCCGGTTACCGAGCCTCCGGGGAAGACCTCCTTGAGCGCGGACGGCGCGTCGATACCGGGCTTGAGCCTCCCACGCACGGTAGAGACCATGTGATGGAGGTGAGGGTACGTCTCTATTTCTTCAAACCGGGCGACCTCCACGGTGCCGGGGAGCGAAATCCTGCCGAGGTCGTTCCTCTCAAGGTCCACTATCATGACGTGCTCGGCCCGTTCCTTCTTGCTATGCTTGAGCTCTTCCACCATCGCCAGGTCTTGCTCAGGGGTCATGCCCCTCGGCCTTGTCCCCTTGATGGGGCAGGTCTCGACAACCCCATCTTCTATCTTCAAGAGCCTCTCCGGGGAGTTGGATATGACCTGGAAGGAGCCGAAGTCCATGAATGAGCTGAAGGGGGCGGGGTTTTTCTCCATAAGGCGTTGGAATATCAGGAACGGGTCTCCCTCATACGGCGCGGCGAGCCTCTGCGAGAGGTTTATCTGGTAGATATCCCCGGCGGAGATATACCCCTTTGCACGCTCGATAGCGCCGATGTACCCGTCCCTCGTCACGTTAGAGGTGAAAAAGGCCGCCGCCTCCCTGACTGAGGCGGGCGGGCCGTTGCGCAGTCGCCAGCTTGTCAGGAGTTCCTTGAAGCGCCCGACCCTCTCGCGCTCTCCACCGATGGATACGATATAACCTCTTTCTTCGGCGTGCGAGTGGACATAGACCGGGTCGTAATAACCGGCTGAGCACTCAGGCAGTGCGGGCCTATCTCCGCCCCTACGGAAGGCGATGGAGGGCTCTATGATGTCCTTAAGCCCGTATGAGAAGTACCCGGCAATCCCGCGGTTGAAGGGGAAGGGGCCTCTATCCATACTCTTGAGGCCGGAGAGCAGGGCCGATATCGCCTCGAACGGGTCCCTGTACCCGTATAGGTTGCCGCCCCTCTCAAGGGTCGTCATGCCTGAAACTGTCCGCACCTCCATGACCGGGTCCGCGCCGACGTAAGAGAACCCTGTCTTGCCGTAGACACCGGAATAAAATATGAAGGGTTTTTCAAGCCGCCTTATGCCGGCGAACGCCTCAAGCGGCGACGCTATATCTACCGGTTCTATGATCATATTATCGATAAGGCATATAAAGGTTATCCGGCCGTTGAAACGAACCTTTAGCATATAGGCTTTTTATCCTCCGGTCAAGCGGGTACCGACCCGGTGGTTGACTTCGGCAAATGATTCATGGTAATCTTTTCAGGCGCGGTTCTTTTTGAAAAGATTATATGACCGCCGTTTTTTTGGCGGGAAAACAAAGATAAAACCTAAGTCTCCGAGCCAATCCCCCTAAGGTTTGATAAAACTAAGGAGGTTTGGCCGACAGGGCTCGGCTGGAAACGGCCTCGCCTCCCGTGCTTGGAAAGGAGATTCTGTCATGGCCAACCTTTCCGGTTGGCTTTTTTTGTTTTGACGCAATTCATAAAATGGAGGCAAGCCATTGAGATACTTGGATAATTTACTGTATACGCTTATAGCGGCGCTCATTTTCTTCTGTTTTTGCGCCCCTGCGGCGCTTGCCGACGGAGGCAAGCGCCTGACCGTGGCCGCGGCCTCTGACCTGACGTTCGCGCTCAAGGAGATAGCCCTGGGCTTTGAGAAGGATACCGGGGATGAGGTGGTGATATCCTTCGGCTCTTCCGGCATATTCGCCAGGCAGATAGAGTCCGGCGCGCCGTTTGACGTTTTCTTCTCAGCCGACATGCGGTACATGGACGACCTCGAAAAGGGCGGTTATATCATCCCCTCTACTGTAACGCCGTATGCGCGCGGGGTGATAGTCCTTGCCGTCAACAGGCGCTCCGGGGAGGAGGCCGTCGGCCTCAAAGACCTCTTGCGGCCTGGGATTAAAAAGATAGCCATAGCAAACCCGGCGCACGCCCCTTACGGCAAGGCGGCCGTCGAGGCGCTCAAGGGCGCCGGGGTCTTCGAGGCCGTAAAAGAGAAGCTCGTCTACGGGGAGAACATCAGGCAGGCCCTCCAGTTCATACAGACCGGGGACGCGCAGGCAGGGGTGGTGGCCCTCTCCATCGCGTCCGTGCCGGAGGTCTCTTATACCCCGATAGACCCGGGGCTCCACAACCCCATAGACCAGGCCGCCGGCGTAGTCAAATCCACAAAGGAGCCGTCAGCGGCGCTCTCATTCATCAGATACGCCGTTGGAGACAGGGGCAGGGCGATATTCAAAAAGTACGGTTTTATCGTCCCGTGAGCTCCGAGCTCAGGGAGAACGGAAGATAGAGATGGACCTATTCCCATTACTTCTGACCATAAAGGTATCCTTCACGGCCACCGTCTTTACCGTCATTACAGGGCTCGCGCTCGCCTACCTGATGGCGAAAAAGGACTTTTTCGGCAAGGACGTCCTCGACGCGGTGGTGATGCAGCCGCTTGTCATCCCCCCGACCGTGCTCGGTTATTACCTCCTCACGGTATTCGGCAGGTCGAGCCGTCTGGGTGGTTTTCTCGAAGACTTCGCCGGGGTGCAGATAGTGTTCACATGGAAGGGGGCGGTCGTGGCCTCAATAATCTCCTCCCTCCCGCTCTTTGTCAAGCCTGCCAGGGCCGCGCTCGAAGGCGTTGGAGCGGACCTTGAGAACGCGGCGCGGCTCCTTGGAAAGACCGAGCTCGAGATAATAAGGACCGTGACGCTCCCACTTGCCTGGAGGGGCATAGCGGCCGGGGCCGTCATATCGTTCGCGAGGGCGACCGGGGAGTTCGGCGCTACCCTAATGGTCGCCGGCAATATACCGGGGGTCACGCAGACCCTGCCGATAGCGATATACGACGCGGTGCAGAGCGGGGACTACCGCGCGGCAAATACGCTCGTCGGAGTAATAACGGTATTTTCGTTCCTGGTGCTCTTCCTCGCCGGGAGGTTCACCAAAGGGAGGTTTTAATGTTTCCTTCGGGTATAATTCCCCGAAGCTTGCTTCGCAAGCTATGAAGGTATGTTCCTTCGGATAGCCCGGAGCTTGCTCCGGGGTGGTTCATCAGTTGTTCCAATTTAGCGGTATGGCTGAGAGGGATTTATAGGGATGAGCCTTAGGTTTGAACTGAAAAAGAGTTTCAACACGGGCTTCACCATAGACGCGGGGTTTGCCGTCGATGAGGAGTTGCTCGTCCTCTTCGGGCCGTCGGGGGCCGGCAAGACGCAGATACTCAAGATGCTCTCCGGCATAATCACCCCGGATGAGGGAGTGGTCAGCGTAGGGGGGGAGACGCTCTTTGATTCCGGCAGACGCATCAACGTCCCGATACGCGAAAGGAAGATCGGGTATCTCTTCCAGGACTACGCCCTCTTCCCGCACATGACGGTCTTCGGGAACATCTCCTACGGGATAAGCCGTCTTGAAAAGCGGCGCGTAAGCGAGAAGGTGGCCGAGCTCATAGGCGTGATGCGTTTATCGGGGCTTGAGGACAGGTACCCCCACGAGCTTTCCGGCGGGCAGAAGCAGAGGACCGCGCTGGCCAGGACGCTTGCCACGGAGCCGAGGATACTCCTGCTTGACGAGCCTTTCTCGGCGCTCGATTACCAGGTAAGGGAGAAGCTCAGGGCCGACCTCCTGAACATACATAAGATATACCCGATCACCACCATATTCGTGACCCACGACCTTGAGGAGGCCTTCATGCTCGGCAGGAGCATAGCCGTGATAAATAACGGCAGGCTTGAGCAGACAGGGCCCCGCGAGGAGCTATTCTACAGGCCGCGCACGCGGAACGTGGCGCGGTTCCTCGGGTTCAGGAATATCTTTGACGGGACCGTGGAAGCGGCCAACGGCTCTCAAGTCGCCATACGGACGCGCGAATTAGGCGTGATAAAGGCCGATGGACCTTCGGGCTGGACCCCAGGCGCCGGGCAGAAGGTCTCTTTCTGCATAAGGCCGGAGGAGGTGATAGTCATAAGGCCCGACAGGGTCCTTGGGGACAGGGTGCAGGACAACGTGATCGAGGGAGAGATACTCGACGTCGTAGGCAAGGGCTCGACGCACGTACTGTATCTTGAGGCTGGCGAGGGCGCGGCCCTTTTAAAGGTCGAGGTCCCGAACTTCGTCCTGAGGAAGTTAGCCCTTGCCCGCGGCAAGCGTATCAGGGTATCATTGAAGCGGGAAGACGTCTGGATAATACCCTGACAGGCTAATGGGCCAGTTTCCGGCTTGAAGTTCCAGGGGGCGTCAGAACGCTAAAAAATGAACCCTTCGAGGCCTTAAAGCCACTGTGGTTTCAGAACGCTAAAAAAATGAAATCAGGCGCTGAACATACGCATTGCGCGCATGGCGTCGACACGGAGATCAAGGGCCGCCTCAAGGTTTCCGCCGCCCTGACCGCCGTCATATTCATCGTGGAGCTTGTTGGCGGGTACCTTTTCAACAGCCTCGCCCTCATCTCCGACGCCGCCCATGTCTTCATGGACGTCCTCGCCCTTTCCTTGAGCTGGTTCGCACTCTATATATCGGAACTCCCGCCTACGGAGAAAAGGACGTACGGGCTGCACAGGGTGGAGGTCTTTGTCTCCTTCATCAACAGTTCCGTGCTTATCCTGCTGACGGCCTTTATCTTCTACAAGGCGTACCAGAGACTCATGGCCCCGCAGGAAGTCGAGAGCGTGGGGATGCTGACTGTGGCCGTGGTGGGGCTCGTCGTGAACCTCGTGGTGGCGTTCTGGCTGATGCGCTACGCGCACAGCGACTTGAACGTCAAGAGCGCCTACCTGCACGTGGTCGGGGACGCCGTCGCCTCGGTGGGCGTCATAGCCGGGGGCGTGGTGATATACTTCACTGGCTGGTACGCCGTGGACCCGCTGATAAGTTTCGCGATAGGCGCTATAATAATGGCAGGCTCCTGCAATATAATGAAAGAGTCCGCACACATACTGCTTGAGGGGGTCCCCAGGGACATAGACCTGAACGCGGTGGTGGAGGACATGAAGGCGGTCGCCGGGGTGGGCGGCGTGCACAGCCTGCACGTCTGGTCGATATGCCACAGCGTCTATGCCCTGAGCGCGCATGTGGATATCGAGCCTCTGCAAAGGCCGAGGATGGGGGAGATATTCAGCGGAATCAATGAAGCGCTTGCTCAAAACCACCATATCTTTTATACTACCCTGCAGGCCGAGTGCTCCGGATGCGACCAGAACGACATCTTCAGGAAGATCGCCCATAAGGAACGCAACCACAACCACCTTCATTAGCGGCAAGTTGAAAAACCCGGATTTTTTTAACGTTCTGAAGCCTCAACGGTTTTTTTAGCCCCGGTGGGTTCATTGACGACACCGCAGATGGGGCTTTTTGAGCAGCCTGCCAAGGAGAGGACGACCATGCCTAAAGCAATCCCGTTGCAAGCGGAATCCCTAAGATGGCGGTGCAGGCCCGAGGCCTTCGCGTTCGAGACCACCGAGGACCTGCCGGCGCTCGAGGAGATAATAGGCCAGGACAGGGCCATGCGCTCGATAGAGTTCGGCCTCGGCATAGCCGACCATAACTACAACATCTTCGTGCTCGGGGAGGGCGGCACCGGCAAGAGCACCACCGTAAAGGATATCATCGAAAAGAGGGCCAAGGCCGAACCTGTGCCGGACGACTGGTGCTACGTCTTCAACTTCTCCGACCCGGACTTCCCAAAGGCGTTGAACCTGCCCCCCGGCAAGGGCTCGGAGCTCGCCTCCGAGATGGGAGAGCTCGTGGAGTCTCTCAGGAGGGACATCCCCAGGGTATTTGAGAGCAAGGACTACGAGAAGCACAGGGACGAGATAATAGAGGGCCAGCAGGAGAGGACCAGGACGCTTTTTTTCAGGCTCGAGCAGAAGGCGATGGAAAAGGACCTCGTGCTCAAAAAATCCGTAAGCGGGCTTTCCGTCGTCCCGGCCAGGAACGGCAAGGCCATGAGCCACGATGAGTTCGAGGCCCTGCCCAACGGGAAGAAGGCCGCCATAGAGGAGGACCTCAAGATATTCCAGGACAAGCTCTCCGACGCCATCAGGGAGGCGCGGGTAATAGAGAAGGAGACCAAGGAGAGGATAAGCGCGCTCGACAGGGAGGTGGTACAGTACGTGGTGAACCCCCTGGTGAATGAGCTCCTTGAGAAGTTCAGCGGTTTTCCGGGCGTGGTCGAGTTCATCAACGAGGTGAAGGAGGACATCCTCGGCAACATCGACGACTTCAGGCCCAAGGAGGAGCAGGCCATAGCGCTCGGGGCGCTCAGACTGCCGAGGCAGGAGCCTTCCTTCGAGCGTTACAAGGTGAACCTCATGGTGAACAACAGCGAGACCATCGGGGCCCCGGTCGTCTACGAGACGAACCCGACCTACTACAACCTCTTCGGCAGGATAGAGTACAGGGTCCAGTTCGGGGTCGCGTCGACCGACTTCACGATGATAAAGGCCGGCTCCATACACAGGGCGAACGGCGGGTACCTGATAGTCAACGCCCTGGACATACTGCGCAATATCTTCGTCTACGACTCCATCAAGAGGATGATAAAGAACAGGGAGACAAGGATGGAGGACGTCTGGGAGCAGTACAGGCTCGTCTCCACGACGACGCTCAAGCCCGCGCCCATACCGGTCAACATAAAGATCGTGATGATAGGCGACCCGTTCATCTACTACCTCCTCTACAACCTCGATACCGAGTACAGGAAGCTTTTCAAGGTCAAGGCCGACTTCGACACCGTGATGCCCAGGGATGACGGCAACGTCTTCAAATACGCGCTATTCGCCGCGTCCCGTTGCAGGGCCAACGGACTTATGCCGTTTGACAGGACCGGGGTCGCCAGGATAGTAGAGTACGGGTGCAGGCTCGCCGGGGACCAGCAGAGGCTCTCCGCGCGCTTCAACGAGATAGAGAACATCATGACCGAGGCGAGCTATTGGGCCAGGACCTCCGGGGCCGCCGCCGTGTCAGCCTCGCACGTGGAGACCGCCGAGAGGGAGAGGATATACAGGAACTCGAGGATAGAGGACAGGCTGAGGGAGTACATAAAAGAAGACACGATAATGGTATCCACCGACGGCAGGGCCGTGGGCCAGGTCAACGGCATAGCCGTGCTCGACCCAGGCGATTACGCCTTCGGCAAGCCGTCGAGGATAACGGCCAGGACCTTCATGGGAGATTCCGGCGTCGTCAACATCGAGCGCGAGGTGAAGCTCTCCGGCAGGATACACAACAAGGCGCTCCTGATACTCACGAGCTTCCTCGGCGAGAGGTACGGCCAGAGCTTCCCGCTGACGCTCTCCGCGTCGATATGCTTCGAGCAGCTCTACGACGAGATAGAGGGCGACAGCGCCACATTGAGCGAAACTTACGCGCTCCTTTCGAGCCTCTCCGGGCTGGCGCTGGACCAGTCCATCGCCGTTACCGGGTCGATGAACCAGAAGGGCGAGGTCCAGCCCATAGGCGGCGTGAACGAGAAGATAGAGGGCTTTTTCGAGGTGTGCAGGGCAAAGGGGCTCACCGGACGCCAGGGCGTCATAATCCCCAGGCGCAACGTCAGGAACCTGATGCTCAAAAGAGAGGTTATCGACGCGGTAGCCGGCGAAATGTTCCACATCTATCCCATAGACATGGTGGATGAGGGGATTGAGATACTTACCGGCGCATCGGTCGGAGAGCGCGGTACGGACGGCAAGTACCCTGCTGGAACGGTAAACAACCTGGTGGAAACGAGACTCCTATCCCTTGCCAGGAGCTTTAAGGAGTTCGGGCGCCCTCCGCAGAAGAAAAAGGAGAAGGAGGCATAGGCGGCAGGGGGGCATAGGGGCGGCAAGAGGACTGGTTGAGATTCTACATCCGCGGATTGCGCTGTCAAAGAGGCGCGGTCGGGCCGTAGCCGCGCGAGCGGGGGGGGAGGGGGCGTGGAGGAGAAGTGGGCGGTGGTGTGGGTGGCGTGCGCCGGGGTGCGTTGCCCTTCAAGCGTAGTTGTAGCCGAGCATAGACGGCGGAGAGTATATGCTGACAAGCGAGATATTCAAAAGCATACAGGGGGAGTCGACGTACGCGGGCCTTCCGTCCGTATTTGTAAGGCTTGCAGGCTGTAGTTTGAGCTGCTCGTGGTGCGACACGCCGTACGCGAGGGTCCCGGACGAGGCCGTCGAGAGGACCGTTGACGGGGTGATAGAAGAGGTCAGGAAGTTCAACTGCGGACTCGTTGAGATAACCGGTGGCGAGCCGCTTGAACAGGCCGAGGCCATAGAGCTTTCAACGAGGCTCGTTGAAGCCGGTTGCGTGGTGCTCATCGAGACGAACGGAACCGTCGATGTCAAGGGGCTCGATCCGCGAATAGTGAAGATAATAGACGTGAAGTGCCCTTCCAGCGGGCACGCCGGCAGCTTCCTCCTGGAGAACATCCCGTATATCACCGCGGAAGACGAGATAAAGTTCGTCATAGGCGACAGGGAGGATTATGAGTACGCGAAGAGGTTCATGGAGGAGTTCCTCATGGACAGGACCTCCAAGATACTCTTTGCGCCGGTGAGGCCGGCCCTTGAACCCAAGACGCTCGCGCAGTGGATACTGAACGATTCGCTCCGGGTGAGGTTCCAGCTCCAGCTCCACAGCTACATATGGTCGGGGGAGAGGGGCAGGTAGGGCCGCGGTAATGATAAGGGATGTAATATGCAAATCAACCACCTGGAGATTGCTTCGTCGCTGGAATTGCTCCTCGCAAAGACGACCAAAGATTTTTTCCGCAACCTTTTAGTATAAGATTATACAATCCAGGGCAGAACCGTCCCATGAAACCGTTCCTATACGCTTCGCTGATATCGTACGCGGCCGCATTCTTTGCCCTGCTCATCTACCGCCTCGGTAAAAAAAGCGGCCTTGAGGCCGCATCACGTTATCTCGTAATCGCCGGGTTTCTCCTCCATACCGCCGGGCTCGCGGAGAGGATATACTCCACTGGACACGCCCCCATGGCCTCGATGTACGAGACCCTCGTCTTTTTCGGCTGGTCCACGGTGCTCGTGACCCTCATAGTCATATTCAGATACAAAGAGCGCTCCCCGGAGCTTATCACCCTGCCGGTGGCCGCGCTCGCCATGATATTCGCCCTCGTGAACGAAAAACCCGGAGGGCCCCTGACGCTCATATTGAGGACGCGCTGGTTCGAGACCCACGTGACCGCGTCCTTCGCGGCCTACGCCATGTTCACGCTCGCCTTTGCCGGGGCGCTTCTCTACCTCATCCATGACGTTAGGGGCGCGGGAGACGCGGAGCTTAAGAAGTTTCAGGACATAGCCCGAAGGAGCGTACTCTGGGGCTTTTTCTTCTTCTCGGCCTCGATGTTCGCCGGGGCCGTCTGGGCCTATCTCGCGTGGGGGACGTACTGGATGTGGGAGGCCAAGATGATATGGTCCTTCATAGTCTGGTTCTACTACGCCGGCGCGATGCACGCCTACTACCTGCGCGCGTGGAGGGGTAGGGCCCTGTCAGTGGCCACCGTCTTCGGCTTTTTCGTGGTGCTCTTCACCTACCTTGGGGTGTCGCTCCTTATGAAGAGCAGCCACAGTTTTTAGGGGGGTGAGGGAAAGGCAGATGGTCGGTGATTATGGGGGATGGAATATTTTTGCTGTTTTTGTAACGAAAAATCAAAGAGTTGCGCCATCCGGGGTTGAACATGCATAGCGAGCGCACTCCCCGCAGCTTGCCGCGGGGTCAAGCGAGCGAATAGGATATAGATACTTAGTTACATGTCGAAGATTAAGCGCGGAAAAGCCGCGGGGAGCTTCAAGGCCTAAGAGGCTATTGAGTCTAAAGACAGCCCGGAACTAAAACGCCCCGTCGCCTCGTCAAGCCCAAACAAGGTCTGTCTCCCACCTGTCGGTTATTACCCCCGCAAGTGTTCCGCCAAAGTGATAATGTCCTATTTTACCAAAGTAGAAATGTCCTGAAGTAAGCTGTAAGCATTTTCTCAAGAGATGTGGCGCTTATGGCTGGGAAGGACGTTATCTACATGAGTTTACGAGAGGTAAAGAGGCTTAAGGCGGTGCATGAGGCGATAGGTGGGCGGATAACGCGGAAGGCGGCCGCCGCGATGATGGGAGTTTGCGAGCGTCAGGCAAGGCGTCTTGTCATGGCGGTAAGGGCGGAGGGTGGCGTCGGCATAGTCCATAAGGGCCGCGGCAGGGCGTCTAACAGGAAGACGCCTGATAAGGTCAAAGACAAGGTTATTTTTCTTTGCAAGGGCAGGTATGGAGGCTTCGGCCCCCTGCTTGCAACGGAGAAGCTCTTGGAGATGGAGGGCGTCAGGATAAGCGACGAGACGCTGCGCGGGTGGCTTATGGAGGCGGGTCTTTGGGAGAAGAGGCACAAGAGGGCGAAGCACAGGCGGTGGAGGCAAAGGAAAGAGTGCTTCGGCGAGATGGCGCGGATGGACGGAAGTCATCACGACTGGCTTGAAGGCAGAGGGCCTGAGCTAATTTTCATGGGCTACATTGACGCCGCCGCCAACAACGTTTACGGCAGGTTTTACGACTACGAGGGGACGCTTTCAGCGATGGATGGCTTCAAGACCATAGCCCACGACGGCAGACTCTACCGGATAGAGTCTGCCGTAAGGACGAAGAAAGTGATGGTGGAGGAGCGGACAGACGGCTCCATGCGTATAACGGGCGATGGAGTTTGCCTTAACTACAGGGAGATCACGGAGAGACCGGCAAAAGAGCCGATGGCTAAAACCCTTCGGCCAAGGAGACCGTACATCCCTCCCAAGGACCACCCTTGGAGGAAGCGAAAGACCGGGCCGAGCCGTCCCGTAAGGGACGGCTCTTCACCGCTGACCGAATAGGACATTTCTATTTTGGCAGGACACGGAACGGACGGAGGCTTGTAAAAACGGCCTTTGTGTGCTAATTTCCTCTCTTCGCTTTCACATCGCGGGGCGGCAAAGCCGCGGGTTGAGGCCACATGGTCTTCATGCCTTTAATAAAGATATAAGCATCCTCTACCAAAACAAATGCGTTTTTTAAAGACACTGTCCATATGCCTCTTCGCGCTCTCCGTCCTGTGCCCCGCGTACGCCCTATCCAAAGAGGCGGACAAGGGGCCCGCCAAGAAGATATTCAAGTCCAAGACGCCTATCGACATCACGGCCGACACCATAGCCTACGATAAGGAGACCGACACCTACTTCGCGAACGGCAAGGTGGTGATAACCCAGGGCGCGGTCGTCCTGATGGCGGAGAGCGTCGTGGTCGACATGGACTTGGGCGTGGCCACCGCCTCAGGCAACGTCATGGTGATAGACGAGGGCGGGAACCAGGTGATGGGCGAGATGCTTCAGATGGACATAGAGGAAAAGACCGCCGTAATCCCGCACGGCAGGATGTTTTTCAAGGCACAGAACATACACATAACAGGCGACCCGATAAAAAAGACCGGCCCTCAGACCTACACGGCCAGGGACGCCGCCTTCACCACCTGCGACTGCGGGGAGGCGGAGAGCCCGGCGTGGCACTTCTACGCCCCCAACGCCGACGTCACCGTCGGGGAGTTCCTCACCGGCAAAAACGGCCTGTTCTACGTGAAAGACATGCCTGTCTTCTACTTCCCGTATTTTTCGGTCCCGGTCAAAAGGGAGAGGCAGAGCGGCTTCCTGCCGCCCAAACCCGGGTTCTCGAGGCTCAAAGGCGCTTTCATTGACAACTCCTTTTTCTGGGCGATAGAGAAGAACATGGACGCGACGTTCTACCTCGACCTCGACGGGGCGCGGGGCGTCGGGGAGGGCGCGGAGTTCAGGTACATCCGCAACAGGACAAGCTCCGGCGAGATCAACTTCTATCACTTCGGTGAAAACGACATCGACAGGGTGCGGGAATTCCGCAAGTCGGTGGATAACCTCTCAAGGCCCCAGAGCGCGGACAACAACAGGTGGCGCTTCAGCCTCATCCACAACGAGCTGCTCCCCTACGGCATCAACCTGCGGGCGAACATAAACCTCGTAAGCGACGACGAGTACTTCCTCGACTTCGGCAAGGGGACCAACCGCTCGCTCGAATCTATCGAGAGCAACATATCCCTGAGCAAGAGCTGGAGCGTATACAGCCTTGTGGCGCAGTGGAGGGTCTTTAACAACCTGCTTACGGCGGACGACTCATCCACCCTCCAGAAGCTCCCCGAGATAACCTTCAACGGGGCGGACAGCAAGATACTCGGCTCCCCCTTCTATTTCTCTTTAGGCTCCTCCTACATAAACTTCTCGCGGACCGAGGGGATTACCGGACAGAGGCTCGATATGCAGCCGAAGGTCTCGCTGCCGCTGAACCCCGGCGGGTATTTCGACCTGACGCCGTCCATAGCCCCGAGGGCGACACTGTACATGGCCAACGGGGACCCGCTCGGCAGGTACTTCGACAGGTACCTGTACGAGGCAAAGGTGGATATGACGACGACCTTCGTGCGGTTTTTCAAGGCGGCCCTGGGGCCGGTGGACGCACTGAGGAACACCATAAGGCCCAAGCTTACCTACTCCTACATACCGGAGGCCGTGCAGTCGGACCTGCCGCAGTTCGACTCGGTGGACGCAATCGCGGCCTCGAACAGCTTTACGTACTCCCTTAACTCCATCATCACGGGAAGGTACTTCCAGGACGGCGCCAAAAAATATATCGATTACCTCTACCTCGACCTGAGCCAGAGCTTCAATATAAACGAGGCCACCAGAAAGCTTTCCTCTGACACGGACAAGAGGCGGCCGTTCTCCGAGGTAACGGCGGAACTGAGGCTCAAGCCGTCGGACTACACCGCCATAACCGGGAAGGCGAAATACGACCCCAACTACCGGTACTTCAACAGCTACGACATGGGCGTTTCGCTCAAGGACAAGAGGGGCGACACCCTGAGCCTGAGCAACAGGTTCGTAAAAAACGGCTCCACCACCACCGCCTCGGACGGCACCTCGGTCACCACGGACACCAATTATCTCGAGGCCGCCGCGAAGATACATCTCTCCTCCACGCTCGACCTCGACTTCTTGAAGAGGTTCTCCATCGAGGACTCGAAGTCCCTCGAGACTTCGTACTCGCTCGATTACAACCACCAGTGCTGGAGCGCCATCCTGACATACACCGAAAAGCCGGAGGAGAAGATTTTTTTCGTGACCTTCAGCCTGAGGGGGCTCGGCAAGGTGGCGGGGTTGAAGGGAAGCGTCCCGTCTTTCTGAGGGGGGTTATAGCCACCGGTAGTCCGCGCCGCACCCCGCCCCAACCCCCACACAGACCCTCCCTTCTTATATATGTTATTACCCCCGCAAGTTGACTATTCGCTGAAAAGTGCTAAAATACGTCTAAGGAACCTCTGATTAATTCGCAATAGCATGTCATTCTGAGCAAAGCGAAGAATCTCAACGTCTATAAAATCAATAAGTTACGAGATTCTTCGGTCGCTACGCTTCCTCAGAATGACAGAAAAACATAATTAATCAGAATCAGGGTGTTGAAAAACACCCTGCTATGCAATCCATGGACGGATTGCCAAATTGCGAGGCTTGAACATGCATAGCGAGCGCATTCTCCGCAACTTGGATAGCGGGGGCAAGCGAGCGAATCGGATATAGATACTGCCTCACATGTCGAAGATTCCCAGCGGAAAAGCCGCGGGGGGCTTCAAAGTCCTGATAATGAAGTCTCCTCTGAGAGACTGAGAAAAGATGGATACGCCGGTTCTCATAGAAAATATCGCAGGACAAACTCCCGTCCCGTCTTCTATAGCCAGGCTGCCAAAGGCCGCAAGCGCCGCCGTTATCTTTATAAGCGTTCTGGCGCTTGCCGGCTGGGTTCTCAACAGCGAATCTTTGAAGGGTGTGTTCCGGGGGGCGGTGGCCATGAACCCTATGACCGCGGTCGCCTTCATCCTCTCCTCCGTTGCCCTGTGGCTTTCCCGGCCGGATAGCCCGGACGCGACGCGTCCAGCCGGAATCCGGCGCGCGGCATTACTGTGCGCTGTCACGGTCGCCCTTATCGGCCTTGTGAGGCTTTTTGGGTATGTGGCCGGTTGGGACGTGGTCCTGGACCGGCTTTTTTTCGCCTCCAAGCTGGCCGCGGCCGGCGGGCAACCGCACATCCCGAACCGGATAGCCCCCAACACAGCCCTCAACTTTCTTTTTACCGGCTCCGCATTGCTCCTCGGCGGCTCAGGAAGCAGGCGCTTCGTATGGCTCACCCAAGGCATGCTCTTTTTTATGATTTTAACCTCATTTCTGGCCTTTCTGGGCTACACGTATGATGCCCCGGAACTCTACAGCATATTCTCCTTCATCGGGATGGCGGTCAATACCGCCGTCTGTTTCATGGTGGTCGGGGTGGGTATTCTTGCGGCAAATCCCAGTCAAGGGGTCATGGCGATTGTCGCAAGCCCGCGCATGGGCGGCATCATGGCCCGCCAGCTCCTCCCTGTCGCGTTCCTGGTTCTCGTGACGCTGGGGTGGATACGGCTCCAGGGACAGCGCGCCGGACTTTATGAGTTCAAGTATGGAACCGGGCTGCTGGTCACCGCAAGCGTGATTTTGCTGGCCATAGTGATCCTTATAATCGCATCCTCCCTCAACAGGGCGGATACCGAGCGCGGTGCGGCGGTGGAAGCGCTTAAGGAATCGGAGAGCAAATTCAGGGACCTGGCTGAAAAATCGATAGTCGGCATTTACCTTGTACAGGATGGCGTGTTCAAGTACGCCAATCCGAGATTGGCCGAGATATTCGGGTATGAGGTTGAGGAACTCGTTGATAAAAGAGGTCCAAAGGATATGACCTTGCCGGAGGATTTGTCGATTGTGGAAGAGAATATCGGGAAGCGGATGTCAGGGAAGACCGATTCCATTCACTATGTTTTCAGGGGGCTGACAAGGGACAACGAAACCATCTATGCGGAAGTCTATGACACGGGGACAGTGTATGACGGACGGACGGCCGTAATAGGGAGTCTATTGGACGTCACGGGGCGCAGGAGGGCGGAGGAGGAGATCCGGCGGCTCAACGACGAGCTCGAGCGGCGCGTTATAGAACGCACAGCCCAGCTTGAGGCCGCCAATAAAGAGCTTGAGGCGTTCAGCTATTCCGTCTCCCACGACCTGCGCGCGCCTCTGCGCGCCATCGACGGCTTCAGCCAGGCATTGATCGATGATTACGCCGCCCGGCTCGACGACACCGGCGTCCACTACCTGCGGCGCGTGCGTGAAGGCGCCCAGCACATGGCCCGCCTCATCGACGACATACTGAAGCTCTCGCGCATCACTCGCGCCGAGCCGAGCAAAGAGGAGGTTGACCTGTCCGAGATAGCGCAGGGCGTCGCCGCGGAGCTCAGCCAGGCGCAGGCGGACCGGCAGGTGGAGTTCGCCATTTCCCCGGGCCTCCGGGCGCATGGAGACCAGCGCCTGCTGCGCGTCGCGCTTGAAAACCTGTTAAGTAACGCCTGGAAGTTCACGAGCAAGCATCCCAGGGCGAGGATCGAATTCGGGGCGACTGAGTGGGATGGGGAAAAGGCATACTTCGTGCGGGACGACGGCATCGGCTTCGACATGGCATATGCGGGCAAGCTCTTCGGCGCCTTCCAGCGGCTCCATGACATGCGGGAGTTCCCCGGCACCGGGATCGGGCTGGCCACGGTGCAGCGCGTGATCAACAAGCACGGCGGCCTGTTGTGGGCCGAGGCGGAGATAGAGAAGGGCGCTACATTTTACTTCACGCTAAAATGAGGTGGAAAATGAACAAGAACGTCATACTGCTGGTCGAAGACAACCCGGATGACGAGGCGCTCACCCTGCGGGCGTTCAAGAAGAACAACATCAGGAACGAGATAGTGGTGGCGCGCGACGGCTCCGAGGCGCTCGATTACCTTTTCAGCACGGGCAAGTACGCCGGGCGCGTCGTCAGCGCCGTACCGCAGGTCGTGCTCCTGGACCTCAAGCTCCCGAAGGTGGACGGCATGGAGGTGCTGCGCCGCATCCGCGCCGATGAGCGCACGAAGCTCATGCCGGTCGTTATCCTCACCTCGTCGAAGGAGGAGCAGGACGTGATCAGCGGCTACAGCCTCGGCGCCAACAGCTACGTCCGCAAGCCTGTCAATTTCGATGAGTTCATAGAGGCCGTCCGCCAGCTCGGGCTCTACTGGCTGCTTCTCAACGAGCCGTTGCCTCATGCGAACAATGGGCGCGCCGGGGAGAATGGCGGTTGAACATGCATAGCGAGCGCCCAGCCCGCGGAAAAGCCGCGGGGAGCTTCAATAGAGCCGGGCGCGCAAGTGATCGGGCGGGCGGGTCTTTGCCAGGGAATCTCTGAATAATTATGTTTCCATAGCGCATAACCAAGATTCTTCGCGGAGCCTGTCCTGAGCAGAAGAACGAGATTCTTCGCGGAGCTCAGAATGACGGAGCGAAGGGCTCAGGATGGCATGCGATTGCGGATTAATCAGAGGTTCCTTAAGGAATCTCTGATTTATTCTTCTCCGGCATTATGATAATTTATAATTATCAAGCAGCCCGGAGGTTGACCGAATGCGCCAGAAGACTTTTGCCGAATGTTCCTTTGAACAATATCGCAAGCCGACCAGACGGGAGCTTT
>JACRNN010000149.1 GCA_016234955.1 Deltaproteobacteria bacterium
AAGAAGTGGATAGGCCAGACCGCGACCGCCCTGGCCGTGGTAACGCTTCTCTCAACTACCATGATCCTCGTCACGCGGGCCTCGGAGGCCGGGCACGCGCCGTTTTCAAACCTGTACGAGTCGATGGTCCTCTTCGTCTGGGCCATGAACGTGGGGTATCTGGCCATGGAGTACAGGCACAGGTTCAAGGTCATCGGCGCGGTTGTTATGACGATAGAGTTCCTCTCCATGCTGGCGGCCTCGCTCCTGCCCTACAGGTTCAAAAGCGTGGAGCCGCTGAACCCGGCGCTCCAGAACAAGTGGCACTGGATGATGGACCTCCTGCGGCCAATGGGCATGGAGAAGTACGCCATAGGCTGGCTTGACTTCCATGTCTTCACCACCTTTGTCGGCTACGCCGCGTTCGCCATCTCGTTCGGGCTGAGCCTGATGTACCTGCTCAAGTACATGTCCGAGTCAAGGGGCGGAAGCGGGTCTATTCTCGCCGCCTTCCCGGACGCCGACACCCTGGACGAGTTGAGCTACAGGGCCATAGCCTGGGGGTTCCCTTTCCTCGCCACCGGCATAGTGTCGGGGGCCGTATGGGCGAATTACGCCTGGGGCACGTACTGGAGCTGGGACCCTAAAGAGACGTGGTCCCTGATAACGTGGTTCATCTACGCCGCGTACCTGCACGCGAGGGTCACCAGGGGCTGGAGGGGCAAAAGGGCCGCCTATCTCTCGATAGCCGGCTTCCTCGCGGTCATATTCCTTTACTGGGGCGTAAGCTTCATCCTCCCCGGGCTCCACGCGTACGCATAGCAGGCGAAAAAAGAGGCTGAGAGGTAGTGACGGATGAGCGGAACCGATAAGAACCAGGGGAGCGGGGGCGGCCTGCCGAAGGCGGCGGTAATAGGGATAGTCGCCGTCATCGTCATAGCCGTGGCCGCCATCGTCCTCTCGGGCCGCAGGCGCTACGAGCCGGTGGCGGCAGGTACAGAGGCCATGGACTTCACCCTGCCGGACATGAACGGCAGGATGGTAAGCCTCAAGGACTTCCGCGGCAAGGTCGTCTTCCTGAATTTTTGGGCCACGTGGTGCAAGCCCTGCGAAGAGGAGATACCGTCGATGCGCTCCCTCTACGAAGGGCTCGAGGGCGCGCCCTTCGAGATAATCGCCGTGAGCCTCGATAAGGAGAGCGCGCCAGTGGCGGCCTTCGCGAAAAAATACAACATCAACTTTATCGTGCTTCGCGACGCCGACGGCAAGGTAAAGGAACGGTACAAGACCACCGGCGTGCCGGAGACGTTCATCATAGACCAGAACGGCATGATAGCCGAGAAGGTCTGGGGCCCGAGGGACTGGTCAAACCCGTCCTCCATAACCACGATAATAGACCTGGTGAAAAACGGCCCCATAGTCTGACAGGCTGTTGAAAAAGTCCATCTGCGGTGTCAATGAACCCACTGGCGCCAAAAAAACCGTTGCGGCTTCAGAACGCTAAAAAATCGTCGTTGAAGCTCCCCGCGGCTTGGCCAGCGGGGAGCTTCAACGGACGCGATGGTTTTTCAACAAGTATAGCGAGCGGATTCCTCGCGGCTTGGCCAGCGGGGAGGAACGAGCGAATTACAAACGATAAATTCCTTACTTGAAAATTCTCCGCAGCTTGTTGCGGAGAATTTTAACAACCTGCTAAACCCGCTAAGGCAGGGTAATGCGCGCGGGGCAACGGGCGGCCCTGATGTGGCGGGGGTTTCCGGGGAGTATCCTGAAGGATGACTAACGAAGTTTCCATACCGCTTGCTTTCCTGGGGGGGGTGCTCTCATTCGTATCCCCGTGCGTCCTGCCGCTGGTGCCTTCCTACATATCCTTCGTCACGGGGATATCGTTCGAGGAGCTTACGAACAACAACGCGACGGAGCTGAAGAAGGTCATACTCCTCAATTCCGTCATGTTCATCCTCGGCTTCTCCACCGTATTCGTCGTCATACTCGGCTCCTCGGCCCAGCTCTTCGGCACGTTCTTCATGGAGTACCAGGACGTCGTCCGCAAGATAGGCGGCGTCATAATAGTCCTGCTCGGCATCCACATCATAGGGATAATAAACCTCAAGATGCTGCAGAGGGACAAGAGGCTCCATTTCTTCAGGGAAAAGCC
>JACRNN010000144.1 GCA_016234955.1 Deltaproteobacteria bacterium
AAGCTCAAGGTCATCCACAGCGCCGTCGGAGGGATAAGCGAAGGCGACGTCATGCTCGCCTCGGCCTCAAACGCCATAGTGATAGGCTTTAACGTGAGGCCGGAGCCCAAGGCCCAGCCCCTCGCCGAAAAGGAGAGCGTGGATTTAAGGCTCTACACCGTCATCTACAACCTCGTGGACGAGATAAGGAACGCCATGGAGGGGCTCCTTGCCCCGGTGGTGAAGGAAGAGGCGCTCGGAAGGGCCGAGATAAGGGACGTATTCCGCATCACCAAGGTGGGCCCGGTCGCCGGGTGCTTCGTGACCGACGGCAAGGCCGTCAGGGGCGCGAAGGTCCGCCTGATAAGGGACAACGTAGTCATCTATGAGGGCAAGCTCGGGTCGCTCAAGAGGTTCAAGGAGGACGTGAAAGAGGTCGCCTCCGGCTACGAGTGCGGCATGACGATAGAAGGCTACAACGACGTAAAGGCGGGCGACATAATAGAGCTCTATACGCTCAGGGAAGAAGCCGCCAAGCTCTGAGGCCGAGGGCTTGACTCCACACGCCCGGCTCAAACCGATTCACACGATTTTTTATGGGTGTCTCTAAAAATTAGATATTTTCCCCGAGGTCGAGGCGGGGTGGAAATAAAAAGCGGAGCATATATGAGAATATGTGAGCATTTTTATTTTCGCCCTAACAAAGAGATCGGGGAAAAGAGCAATTTTTAGAGGAACCCATATGGTAGTAGGAATCCGCAGGATAACCCTGCTCATCCAGGACAACGATTCCCTCAAGGGCAAGAGGCAGGTCTTGAAGAGCATCATGGAGAAGGTCAGGAACCGCTTCAACGTCTCCATAGCAGAGGTCGGGGACAACGACCTCTGGCAGAGGGCTGAAGTCGGGGTCTGCGCGATAGGCAACGACAGGGCACACGTCAATTCGGTCATAGACAAGGCGCTGGACTTCATAGTGGGGCTCCATACGGCCGAGGTTCTGGACCACGGCATTGAGTTGATAAACCTTTAATGTTCTGAAACCCCTTGGGTTTTAAGCTCCGGGAGGTTTCATTGTTTCCTTCGGGCATGATTCCTCGAAGCATGGTTATGGATTACAAACGTTCCGACAGGGTAGGGGACCTCATAAAAAAGGAAATAGCCTCCATGATAATCCAGGGGGAGATAAAGGACCCGCGGATAGGTTTCGTGACCATCACCCACGTGGAGATGACGCCGGACCTCAAGGAGGCGAAGGTCTATTTCAGCCAGATAGGGAGCGCCGCGGAAAAGGAAAAGAGCCGCAGCGGCCTGAACAGCGCGAGCGGCTACATCAGGAGATACCTTGCC
>JACRNN010000145.1 GCA_016234955.1 Deltaproteobacteria bacterium
GTTGAAAAGATATACGATTTTGGATATGATTTGAAAAGGGGCTGCGGCAACCTTCTTGAGCTGATAAGGGATTTAACGGTCATAAAAGTAACCGGGGATACCGCACTGCTTGACCTGCCGGACAGCGAGCTTGAGCGTGCCGGGGCGCTTGCCGGAAAGATCGGCGTTCAACGCCTGCAGATGCTGTTCAGCATAATATCCCGCGGGTATGAAGAGGTTTCAAGGAGCGCTTTCCAGAGGTACGCCCTTGAGATGGCGCTTGTAAAGGCCGCCCACTTCGACGAGATAGAGCCGGTCGGGGAGCTTATATCGAGGCTTGAGTCCCTCGGCAGGGCAGGCAAGGCAGCGGCCCCAACCGGGGCCCCGGCCCCCGGTGAGGCCCGCAGGGCCGCGCCGGTCAAGAGGACGGAGGCCGGCGCGTTGCCGGCTTCCGCCCCGCAGGCGCGCGAAAGAGACGCGGAGTACGCGGCAGAGGCCGCGGACGCTCAAGAGAGGGAAATGGCCGCGGGCCCTGTATCCTTGCCCCCCGACGGCCTCGCGGCCCAGGTTGGCAAGAAGGACGCGGAGCTCGCCGGGATACTCGGCTCCGTTGAATTGAACCTCGAGGGCGACATCCTCAATATAACCGCCGGCGGAAGGCTCGGCGCCAAGCTCGCCATAAAGAAAGGTCTGTTGGAGGCCGCCTGCAGGGAGTTCTACGGAAGGGCGGTCGAGATAAGGATAAACGGTATGGGAGGCGGTGCGGCCAGGAAAAAAACAGAGGCCGACCCCCTGATAAAGGACGCGTTGAAGATACTCGGGGGCAGGGTTGTCGAGGACCGAAGGAGGAGCAATGTCTAAGCAATTGGGAAACCTGATGAGACAGGCCCAGAAGATGCAGGAGAAGATGGCGGAGATACAGAAGGAGCTGGCCCTGAAGACCTGCGAGGCGTCTTCCGGCGGGGGCATGGTAACCGCCACCGTCAATGGAGGGCAGGAGCTTGTCGCATTGAAGATAGAGCCGTCGGTCATAGACCCGAAGGACGTGGATATGCTTCAGGACCTCATAGTGGCCGCGGTCAACGAGGGGCTCAGGAGGTCCAAGCAGATGGTGTCGGATGAGATGTCCAAGCTTACCTCGGGGCTCGGGTTGAATCTGCCCGGGATGTTTTAGCAGGCTGCGGAAAAACTACAAATTCATTTTTTAACGTTCTGCAGACCCCGGCGTTTTTAAGTCTCTGGTGGTTTCTTTTTTAGCGTGCGGCGGACTCCGGGTTTTAAATCCAATGGTGGTTTCTTTTTTAGCGTTCTGGAGCCCCTCGGGTTTTTTAAGCCCCCGGTGGTTTCATAGAGTGGAGCGGTTTCAGGTATTATGCAATACGCGGAGCCTATAGACAGGCTTATAAAGGCGCTCTCCAGGCTTCCCGGCGTCGGCGAGAAATCCGCCACCCGTATCGCGCTATTCATCCTAAACGCAAGGAACGAATACGCGGATGAGCTGGCCGCGTCCATAGCCGGATTGAAGGAGAAGGTCGCGCTCTGCTCAGGCTGCATGACGTTCTCGGACGCCGACCCCTGCAGGATATGCGCCAACCCCGCAAGGGACGCGCATACGATTTGCGTGGTCTCGGACTTCAAGGACATGGTGGCGA
>JACRNN010000100.1 GCA_016234955.1 Deltaproteobacteria bacterium
ACGGCCAATTCGGCTCATGGTACCTCGCCGCCGCCGGATACAACGCCGGCGAGGGCAAGGTGATGCGGGTCATGCGGAGGCACGACTCCGAGGACTTCTGGGTGCTCGCGAGCCGCAAAAGGTCTTTCAAGAGGGAGACCAAGGAGTACGTCCCCAAATTCCTCGCGGCCATCATGATAGGAAAAGACCCGACGGCTTACGGCTTCGAAGAGCAGCCCGATGGGGCGCTCCTGTACGATAAGGCGGCCATCCGGGCAGCCACGGACTTTAGGGTTATCGCCGAGGCCTCCGGCACGACCGTGGAGGAGATAAAACGGCTCAACCCGGAGCTCCTCAGGCGGTTCACGCCGCCGAACTACCCGGACTATGAGGTCAAGATACCTTACGGGACAAAAGAGCGGTTCGACGATTACATGAGCAAGACCCCGCCGTCAAAGACCATGTCATTCGTAGCCCACAAGGTGCGCCGCGGGGAGTCCGCCTACAAGATAGCGAAAAAATACGGCGCCTCGGTGGAAGAGGTACTATACGTCAACAACCTGCAAGGCTCGAAAACGAGGCTCAAGACGAAGTCGGTGATAATGGTGCCTGTCAAGCCCGGCGGCAAAATGGCCAGGGAAGCCGTGACGTTTATGACTAACGCTGAATTCCAGGGCTGAGGCATCAAAGGAAACATTAAAAACGTCTAAAGCGGGGCGGGTTGGATACCCTCCCCGTTTTTTTCTGTCTTGCGGCGCGCGCGCGGCGGCATCTCCATCGGAAAAGGGCCTTTTTAAGCGTCTTTGCGAGGAGCGTAAGCAACGCGGCGGTCTCCAAAGATTGATTCACCTGGAGTCGTACCCGCTGCGCCGCGCCCGCCATGTTTGTTGAAACGGATTTACTTATTTATTTTACAGTGATATCTTTTAGTGATAATAAATACGGATATCCCCGGTACGCCCGCCCCTATCCGGCGCGGCGTCGAGGGGCATGTATCGTAAAAAAACTCATGAGAGCGGGTGTTTGACATGATAACGGTCGAAGAAGCGATAGAAACCATACTCAAGGAGATACGCCCCCTGAGAGTCGAGAGCACGGATATCATCGGCGCCCTCGGCAGGGTGCTTGGAGAGGATATACGCGCCCCGAGGCCGAACCCGCCGTGGGACAACTCCGCCATGGACGGCTACGCCATTGTCTCTCAGGACACTTTGGGCGCTTCCGTTGAAAACCCGGTCAGATTCAGGGTCATCTACGACCTGCCTGCGGGATCAACCCCGCAGGGGCCTGTTGTAAAGGGCACGGCCGTAAGGATAATGACCGGGGCCCCCATGCCAGGGGGTGCGACGGCCGTCATAATGGTAGAGAAGACCGAGCAGGGGGCCGACGGCTCGGTGGTCATACGCTCGGAAGTAAAGGCCGGGGAGAACGTTAGGAGGCGCGGGGAGGATTTTAACGCCGGGGATACGGTAATCAGAAAAGGGACGGTAGTAAGGCCGGCCGAGGTGGCCATGCTCGCAACCGTCGGCGTCCCTTTCGTATCCGTCTACAGGAGGCCGCGGGTGGCGGTGCTATCCACCGGGGACGAGCTATGCGGCATAGAAGAGACCCCGGCACCGGGCAAGATAACCAACAGCAACGGCTACGCGCTGGCCGCGCTGGCCGCCGAATGCGGGGCCGAGGCCGTGCAATTGGGCATAGCGCGGGACAACAGGGAGAGCCTGCGCGAAAAGCTCGCCACCGCCATGAAGTACGACTGCATCATCTCCTCCGGCGGGGTCTCGGTGGGGGATTACGACTTCGTCAAGGACGTGCTGAGGGAGATGGGCTCGGAGATGATATTCTGGAAGGTGGCGATGAAACCGGGCAAGCCCCTTGCCTTCGGCGTCATAGGGGGCAAACCGGCTTTCGGGCTCCCCGGCAACCCCATCTCGTCGATGGTGGCCTTCGAGCAGTTCGTAAGGCCCGCGCTCCTCAAGATGTCCGGGAGGACTGAAATCTTCCGGGGGACCATCACCGCAACCCTCACCGGTGACGTGAAGATAAAGCCCGGCAGGATGAACTTCATACGCGCGGAGCTTAAGAGGGACGGGAACGGCTTCAGGGTTGCGCCCCTTGAGGGACAGGGCTCCGGCATGATCTCTACGATGGTCAGGGCCAACTCCTATATCGTCGCGCCGAAGGACTCCACGGGGTTTAAGAAGGACTCTACCGTAAAGGTCCAGCCGTTCGACCCGTCAGTGCTCCAGAATAAAGAGCCCGGCTACTGAGGGGTTTCACGGCGCGCTTACAATACGTATAAATTTATATCGAACGAGGTTCAAGGACATGTTCAAAACCGTCGAATGGAAGAATAACAAAGTCGTGATGTTAGACCAGCGGCTCCTGCCTGAAAAAGAGCTCTACAGGAGCTACGCCAGGTACGAGGACGTGGCGGGCGCGATAAAGGATATGGTGGTGCGCGGGGCGCCTGCCATAGGCGTGGCGGCGGCGATGGGCGCGGCCCTCGGCGCATCCGCCGTGAAGGCGAAAGACCTCAAGGGGTTCAAGAAGGAATTCACGAGGATTGCGAAAACGCTCGCCTCCACAAGGCCCACGGCAATAAACCTATTCTGGGCCATAGAGAGGATGAAGAAGGTCGTAAATGAAAACGGCGATTTGAGCGTCGAGAGGCTCAAGAAAAGGCTCATCGACGAGGCCAGGACGATACACAGAGAGGATATCGAGATAAACAGGCTCATCGGAAGGCACGGGGGCAGGCTCTTGAAGGACGGCTCCACGGTCCTTACCCACTGCAACGCCGGGGCGCTCGCGACGGCCGGGTACGGCACGGCGCTCGGGGTCATACGCGGGGCCATAGAGGCCGGCAAGAGGATAAGCGTGTTCGCGGACGAGACGCGCCCGTTCCTCCAGGGCGCGAGGCTCACGGCCTGGGAGCTCAAGAAGGACAAGATAGACGTCACGCTCATAACCGACAACATGGCCGGGTACATGATGAAAAAGGGGCTTATCGACGCCGTGGTGGTCGGGGCCGACAGGATAGCCTCGAACGGGGACACGGCCAACAAGATAGGGACATATTCGGTGGCGATCCTCGCCAGGGTCCACGACATACCCTTTTACGTAGCCGCGCCGCTCTCCACCATAGACATGAAGATAAAGGACGGCGACGGGATCCCCATAGAGGAGCGCGACACGCAGGAAGTGACGCATATGAAGGGCAGGATGATAGCGCCTAAGGGGATTAAGGTCAGGAACCCGGCGTTCGACGTCACGCCGAACAGGCTCGTAACGGCCATAATAACCGAAAAGGGCGTCGTAAAGCCGCCGTACAGGAGGGCGATGGCAAGGCTGTTTGAGTGAGGGGGAGCGGGTGAAGGCGTTGGTACTTTGCGGGGGCGCTACTTTCTGATTGTAGCGGGAGTGATGGGCTTCGCTTCGCTCAACCCATCCTACCGGGCTTTTGACTGCTCGAACGCAAGGGGCGAACGGTATCCCAATGCCGAGCACGGTAGGATGGGCTGAGCGAAGCGAAGCCCATCGTTGAAGCTCCCCGTAGTAAACATCAAATCAAAGACCCATCCTTGTGCCTACAAAGTAACCCCGGTATGAGTGAATTCCTTATGCTTGCCCTCCCTCTTCCCCTCCCAGATAATCCCTCAGGCTAATGACCTTTATTCCCTTATAGCCCTTTAAGCCGAGCATCTCCTTGTCGCCGGTTATTATCATGTCCGCCTTACCCGCGACGGCGCATTCAAGTACCCTGTTATCCGGATCGTCCTTAAGGACGTTAATCCTCTTTCCGGCCCTTACCATCTCGGCCAGCTCTGAAATGTTCACGGCGACACGGCTTAACTGCTCCGCGTCGTGGCTGAATTTCCTGGCAAGCGTGGAAAGAAGCTCATCAAGCAATACCCTCGATGTAAGCAGGGTGTCTTCACCTTCGATTATCTTCAGGACGGCTTTCCCGGCAAGACTCCCGGGTATGGCAAGGGCGGATATGAAAATGTTGGTGTCAAAGACCACTCTCACTTTTCACCCAGGTATCTTTTGAGGTCCGACTCGGTGAGAATCCCCTTCTCCTTTGCCTGGCCGCACCAGTAGCCCTGCATGTCCAGGAGTTCCTTCTTAAGCCGCTGTTTTCTGGCGGAACGGATGGCATCCTGTATAACGGCGCTCACGGTCTTGCCTTCCTCCGCGGCGATGTTTTCAACTTCCCTTGCCATTTCGGGGGGTAAAGAGATCGTCTTTTTTACGGCGACTCCCATAAGTCACCTCCTTCTGGTATGAAAAAATACTACCATAAGACGGAGGTTAAAGCAAGGACGTTTTAGACCTGTTGGATTGAGGAACGAAACTCAACATCGTAACGCACAATATTCCGTGGTTAAAATTCCCCGCAGCAAGCACGGTATCTACGTGATACTTGAATGATGGGCTTCGCTTCGCTCAACCCATCCTACCCCTCCGCCCCCAACCTCAGCTTATCGGATAGAGCGACGCGTAGTTGACTACGAGCTTCTTTACGCCATAATCCTTGAAGTTCACGGTGAGCTTGGCGTCCTGCCCCTGTCCGCTCCGCTCCTTTATCACCCCGGTGCCGAAGCACGGTAGCACGGTAGCACGGTAGGATGGGTTGAGCGAAGCGAAGCCCATCAAGCGGAGCTGAAAAAATCCCACCTCATGCCAAAAGCCCCTCCAGGTCCTCCATCGCCTCCGCCATATTGGGCACGAGGCAGCCCTCCGCCTTAAGCCTCCTCAACTCATCCATCCCGTACCACCCGAACGACGGTATCTTCTCCGGCTCTGCCACCCTGGGCTCGCCCTCCACTATCCCGCAGACGTACATGCGGACTGTGAACTCCCCCTCGGGCGAATGGGTGGGGTAGACGCCGAGGAGCCTTATGGGCTCGGCCCTTATCCCGAGCTCCTCTTCCATCTCCCTTGCAAGCGCCTCTGAGTCCGCCTCCCCGGCGTGAATCTTGCCCCCCGGAGGCTCGACCCTCTTATGCCCGTGCTTCAGGTTGTGGACGAGCAGTACCCGGCCCTCTCTTATGACAAGCCCGGCCACAAGCTCTCTTTTCATAACCCCGATTATTCTTCAACA
>JACRNN010000101.1 GCA_016234955.1 Deltaproteobacteria bacterium
ACATCCTGGTCCGTCCCGGCACGTCGTCGGATTTGACGGTCAGGAACTCCTGGAGGCTGTATGCGGCCCCGTAGGCCTCCATGGCCCAGACCTCCATCTCTCCGAGCCTCTGGCCTCCGAACTGCGCCTTTCCTCCGAGCGTCTGCTGCGTCACGAGGGAATACGGGCCAGTGCTCCTTGCGTGTATCTTGTCATCGACCAGGTGATGGAGCTTCATCATGTACATCATGCCGACCGTGACGTCCTGGTCGAAAGGATCACCGCTCTTGCCGTCGTAGAGCACCATCTTTCCGTTCTTCGGCAGGTTGACGGCTTCGAGCGCGTCCTTGACGTCGGTCTCGTTGGCGCCGTCGAAGACCGGACTTGCCATGCGCACGCCGGTGGAGAGCCTCCTTGCCACCTCCAGTACCTCGTCGTCGGAGAGCGCGTTCATGAACTTGCTGAATTCCAGCGAGCCGTAAACCTTCTTTATACGCTCCCTTACGGCGTTCATGCCGGCGTTCTTCTCCACCATGGCCGCGATAGCTTCGCCTATCTTCCTGGCGCCCCAGCCGAGATGGGTCTCGAGTATCTGCCCGATGTTCATACGGGAGGGGACTCCGAGCGGGTTCAGGACTATGTCCACAGGCATGCCGTCGGCAAGGTAGGGCATGTCCTCCTCCGGGAGTATCCTGGAGATGACGCCCTTGTTGCCGTGGCGCCCGGCCATCTTATCGCCGACCGAGATCTTCCTCTTCATGGCGATATAGACCTTCACCATCTTGATGACGCCCGGGGGGAGTTCGTCCCCGCGCTTGAGCCTGTTTATCCTGTCGTCGAATACGACCTTTATCAGGTCTATCTGCTCCTGCAGGTTCCCGAATATCTTGTTTACGTCGGCCTCGGCCTTCTCATCCGCGGGTATTATCTCGTGCCATCTGCCCTGCGGCATCGTCTCGAGGACTTCATCGGTTATGGGCTTGCCCTTGCTGAGGACCGTATTGCCCTTCTTGTCGGTTATCCTGACCTGCGACTTCTTGTTGAG
>JACRNN010000177.1 GCA_016234955.1 Deltaproteobacteria bacterium
AGAGGTCCTGGGCAAAGGACGATGAGCGCCTCAAAAACCACCTTATCCCGTTCTTCGGCGGTTTGATCGTGACGGATATTACCCCCAAGATAATCTCGGCCTATAAGGGGCACAGATACTCGAAGGGGGTAAAACCGGCTACCATCAACAGGGAGCTGGCAATACTTAAGCACATGTATACGATAGCCGTAAAGGAATGGGAATGGTGCAGGGACAACCCGGTGAAGCGCGTCTCGATGGAAAAGGAAGGCCAGCCGCGCGACAGGTGGCTAACCTACGAAGAGGAAAAAAGACTCATGGATGCCTGCCCGGGGTGGCTTCAGGAGATTGTAACCTTCGCGCTAAATACCGGGATGAGGCAGGGCGAGATACTCTCCCTCAAATGGAAGGACGTGAACCTCTTTAACGGCATCGCCACCCTTCAGGAAACGAAGAACGGCGAGAGGAGGGCTATCCCTCTTAACCGGACAGCATGGGAGCTTCTTAAGGCGAAATCAAAGGTACGGTATCTACGTGGCTTATTTGGCGGAAGGGGGAGGGAGTCGGTCTTCGCTCGTCGACATCCTGTCTCCTCGCTTCGACCCCTGTCAACTTCACTTCCGGCAACATCCTGTTGCCTCATCCTCGCTGCGGTCGGCGTGAAGTTGCCGTTCGACCCCCTGATACGCAATTTTCTATATTTGGCGGAAGGGGGAGGGAGTCGAACCCCCCGATCCCCGAAACGGCGACAGACAGGTTTTGAAGACCTGCAGGGCCACCGGGCCCTATCCCCTTCCACCGGTTATCTTAATAGAATATGCAACGGAGAGTCAAAACAAAAAAGGCGGCAAGAGACCATAAAATGAAACCTTCGGGGGCTTGATAACCCTTGAAATTGCGGAACGCTAAAAAAATGAAACCTTAGTGGATTTGAAACCCCTGAAGTTGCGGAACAATGAAACCACCCCGGGCTTAAAGCCCTACAGGGTTTCAGAACGCTAAAAAATTAAAAAACCCCCTGAGCTTAAGGCCCAAGGGGTTTCAGAAAGCTAAAAAATTTTCCCGCCATTTATGGCGGGAATTTTAGAGAGGGGAGAACGGCTATACTTCCCAAGGTATAAAATGAAACCTCCCGAGCCTTAAGACCCCGAGAGGTTTGAGAACGTTAAACAATAAAAAACAGACGTCATTCGGACACTTTCTTCCAATCCGCCGATCGAAAGGGCCACGTCCCTTCTCCGTCTCACCCCCTTTGAGCCTCAAGGAACCTGACTTTTTTTCTCTCCTTAGGTGGTTTGCACGCACCCTGCGGATGAGGATTAAGCATTCCTGCATCAGCCCGTGACGCCTGTTAAACTCTTCTCTAATCTAATTATACCACCATTTCCGGTTTCCATCAAGGTGCGGAGCGTAAAAAAACCGGGACAAGCAACGGCCCCATGCCTGAAAAAAGCTGTTAAATCAGTCCGTTATAGGTTGACTTGTCGCTTGCGCTCCCCGCAATGACAGCAAAAAAAGGCTTTTTAGAAGGGCCATCGGACGCGCCAAGACCTGGCAAACTACTATCGCCAGAACATGGGCTCTCCCCCCCTACAAAAACCCTCCCCTATCTTGGAAGCCCCATGGGTCTCAGAACGCTAAAAAACCCCCGCAGGCATAAGGCCTAACGGGGGTATGAAGAGGCAAAATAAGGGATACGCCAAGTCAAGAAGAAAGAGATGTTTCGATATCTGGTGGCCCAAAAGAGGGTTTAGGCGTCCTGCGTCGCAATCATCGCG
Source organism: Deltaproteobacteria bacterium (assembly GCA_016234955.1). Taxonomy (GTDB): domain Bacteria; phylum Desulfobacterota; class GWC2-55-46; order GWC2-55-46; family GWC2-55-46; genus JACRLF01. The sequence continues at coordinate 1,758 of JACRNN010000177.1, forward strand.
GCAGGCTTGCACACCCCGCTCCGGAAGGACCCCTATTGGTTCCTACTGAACCTCATCTCCTTGTCACCCGGCGTATCCTTTCTATTAATATGATACCCCTTTTGCCCGAAAATGTCAAATGGCCCCAGGTCATTTTCCAAGGGCGAAAATGGCCCATTATCTACCCCGTTGGTGGCCTTGTCTTCCATCTCCTGTGGACCCAGAACCACTGCTCAGGGTATTTTCTTACAACCTCCTCGACCGCCCCTGTGAACCTTGAGGTGTTTTCCACGGCGTCAAGCTCCCTGTCCCCGGTATTTACGAGGACTATCTCGTCCCCCACGAGCACCCTGTGGGCTCTCTTCCGTCTAACGATGAATATCGGCATTACAGGCGCGGAGCTTGCCGAGGCGAGGAGCGCCGGTCCCCTGTTGGTGCAGGCCGGGGCGCCGAAAAAATCGACGAAGACGCCCTCCGAGAGGGCGACGTTCTGGTCTATCAGTATCCCGGCTATCCGGTTTTGCGAGAGGCTTTTCAGGAGCCTCCTCATCGACCTGCTCTTGGAGACTACCCTGTTGCCGGTCCGCGTCCGCGCCCATCTGACGAACTCTTCTAAAGACGGGTTGTCGAGCTCCCTCGCTATTATGTCGATAGGGTGGCCGGAGAGGCCGAGGCTTGCGGCAAGGAGTTCCCAGTTTCCGAAGTGGGCGGTTATAAGGATAAGCCCGTTCTTCCTCTCAAGCGCCTTTCCTATCTTCTCCAACCCCTCGAATTCGACATACCCATCGAGGTCTTTTCTCTTGAGCCACGGGACCCGCATGAACTCGAAGAAGGTCATCACAAGGTTCTTAAAGACCCTGGCGGCTATCTCCTCTTTCCGCTCCCTCCCGAGCCCCTCTCCGAAAGCAAGGTCGAGATTGCCAAGGACTATCTCCCGGTGCTTTCTATCTATCCTGTAGATAAGCGTTCCTATGACGCCGGAGAGGAAGGAAGAGACCCGGAGCGGGACGCGGCCTATGAGGAAGGCGGCTATCTTGAGCAGAAAAAGCACTATGCCCTACCCCCCGGCCCACGCTCCCCTCCGGCCTTTGCCCCACCCCTGTCGCCCCTCCCGGCTATCGAGATCAATTGCCCCTTCAACCTCTCTCGCTCCGTGGTATGGACGTCTATAGCGAGGGCGTAGACCGAGGCCTTCGGGATATTCAACCCCTCGAGCTTGACCGCGTCCTTTTCAGTGGTTATTATCATCTGAGACGATGGCTGTTGCCCTCCCATGACCGCATTGAGGTCCGTCTGTGTATAGCCGTGGTGGTCGGGGAATATGGCCTTGTCTGTTACCGTAGCGCCGAGCCCTTCAAGGGAGCTGAAGAAGGACTCAGGGTTTGCTATGGCGCACAAGGCGATGACCTTCCTCCCTTTAATGGATTCAACCCCCTTTGAGCTCCCGTCCGCGACGTCCACCAGTCCGGTAGCGCGGTAGCTGTACTCCATTACCGGCAGTTTGAACCTCTCTATAAGCTCCATGTCCGGCTTGCCGCTAAGGCCCCTTCCCATGACGAGCCCGGCCCGCCTTATCCCTTCTACCGGCTCCCTCAATATGCCGCGCGGGAGGAGATAGCGGCCAAAGCCGTTGATGGAGTCCGTAAGGAGGATATTCAAGTCCCTTTCAAGCCTTATATGCTGGAAGCCGTCATCGAGGATTATGACGTCGGGAGAGAATCTTTCGATGGCATAGAGGGCGGCCCCTACCCTGTCGGCCCCGACAACCACCGGCACGCCCTGGAGCCTTTTGGCGATGAGATAGGGCTCGTCGCCCGCCATATCAGGGCCGAGGAGTATCACCCTGCCGTCAGATACGGTCTCGATGGACTTGCCGCCGCGCTTATACCCCCTGCTCAAGACCGCAACCCTCTTGCCGGATTCCTTGAGGAGAGAGGCTATGAATATGGTGACAGGCGTCTTGCCCGTGCCTCCCACCGTGACGTTGCCGACGGATATGACGGGGCAGGGGACTCTTTTTGTCCGCAGGACGCCGGCCCTGTAGAGCAATAGCCTGAGCCTCACGATAGCGCCGTATATGACCGACAACGAATAGAGAAGGGCGTGGGGCGCGATCCCTATCCTGTCCCGGCGCATCCAGCTCTCGAAGTCTTGCCTTGATAACATAATAACCCGCTACCAGTCTGATGAAAAAGTCCATCTGCTTCGTTGTCCGACCCGCACTGCTCGTGCGGGCGCCCCGGCTCATCACTGGCGGCGTACGGAAAAAGTACGCCGCGTTCCTCGCTCCCCTATTTCAATGGGGCCTCGCATATGGGACTTTTTGAGCAGCCTGAACAAATTTTGAGTTTTTCAGCAACCGCTAATTGAGGAACCGCTCTATTATAGCGGCCGTCCTAACGGCGGCCCCCCTGTTGGACTCAACGACCCTTCTGGCGCTTGCGCCGGCAGAGGCCCTGAACTTGTCGTCCGAGAGGAGACGCTGCAACGCCGCCTTGAACGAGGCCTCGTCGCCAACCCGTATGCCTCCGCCGGCCGCTTCAAGCATCTCCGCCATGCCGAGATAGGCGGAGAGGCGGGACCCGTAGACCACCGGGACGCCAAAATAGGCCGGTTCAAGGAGGTTATGCCCGCCTATGCCATCGACGAGGCTACCTCCTACGAAGGCCACGGCCGCAAACGAGTATACGTTCATCAGCTCCCCTACGGTATCGAGGAGCACTATAGGGGCGGCCCCGCCGCTCGTGCGTCTCACATAAGCGGCCCCGCTCTTTTTGATAATCGCCTCCACCTCCTGGAACCTCTCCGGGTGGCGGGGGGCGATGATGAGCTTGAGCCCCTTGAATTCATCGACAAGGCTTGAAAACACGCGGATTATTACCTCCTCCTCGCCCGCGTGCGTGCTCCCGGCAACTATCGTCCTGTCCCTCAAGCCTATCCCGATGGAGCTCTTCAATGAATCGAGGTATGAGGGGTCTACCGACGGGGGCTTCAGGTCGAACTTTATGTTGCCGGTAGTGACGGCGCGGTCCTCTTTGACCCCGACGGCAACCGCCCTCTCGCAATCCTCGGCCGTCCTTGCCGAGAAAAGGCTTATCATACCGAAGACATCCCTGAAAAAGAATTTCAACATCAAAAACCTTTTAAACGAGCGTTCCGAGATCGTGCCGTTTATGACGACTACCGGCACATCCAGGCCCTTTAAGCGCCTTAAAAAATTCGGCCAGACCTCTTTTTCAACTATGACGCAGACCCTGGGCTTGAGTTGTGACACCACCCGCTTCACCACCCATGAGAGGTCGAGCGGGAAGTAGATAAGCGCGTCTATCAGCCCGGTCCCCTCTTTTTCGGCCGTCCTGTTGCCGGTCTGCGTGACGGTGGAGAAGACTATCCGCACCCCCGGACGCCGCTCCTTGAGGAGCTTTAGCACCGGCAACGCGGCTTTTGTCTCTCCGACCGAAACCGCGTGCACCCATACAACGGGGCCCCCGGCAAGGGCGCCGAGCTTGCCCTCCTTTATAAACCCGAACCTCTGCGCTATGCCCTCCCTGTACTTGCGCGCCCAGAACATCTTGAAGACGAAGTACGGCAGGAGGATTATTATGGAGAGGTGGAGGAGCATGTCGTAGAGGAGGTATGTCATCGTGGGCTTCAGAACGCTAAAACAATGAACCCTCCGGGAAATTAAGACCCACGGCGGCTTCAGAACGTTGAAGCTCCCCGCGGCTTTTCCGCGGGGAATCTTCGATATGTAAGGAGACAATTTCTATTCGATAGCTTGACCCCGCAGCAAGCTGCTGGGAATGCGCTCGCTATGCATATTCAATTACCCCGCCATAAATGGCGGGGATTGTCGGCAAGGTGCTTGCCTTTCATATGGCTCGGCTTTGACCCGCCCTTAAAATTCTCCTCAGCTTGGGCTTAGGAGAATTTTCAAGTAAGGAATTTATCGTTTGTAATTCGCTCGCTCATCCCCTAAGCCAAGCTGCGGGTAATCCGCTCACTATGCTTGTTAAAAGGGCGGGGTCTGGAGCAGAACGCCCGATTAAAAAAAACCGTCGGCCTCCGCCGTTATCCTGCGGAGCGTCTCCTCGAGCCTTTTACGCGCCTCTTCCATCTGCGTTGCTCCGGCGTCCCGCTCTACGCGGATAGGCTCGGCGCAGATAAAGACCCCCCTTGAGAACGGATACGGGAGGATGAATGAGTCCCAGCTCCTAAAGGTTTTTTTTTTCGAGGCCGAGAAGGTCATGGGTATTATGGGAAGCCCCGTTGTCCTTGCTATCTGTATGGCGCCCATCTGGGCCTTCATGCCCGGCCCCCTCGGCCCGTCAGGCGTTATGGCCACGTCCCTGCCGTCCCGGACGGCCTTTAGTAGCCCCTTGACCCCGCCGAGCCAGCCTTTGCTCGAAGAGCCCCTGACGCTCTTGATGCCGAAGCCCTCCACGGTCCTTGCCACAAGCTCTCCGTCCTTGCTCTGGCTCACCAGTATGGTTATGCCGCTGCCGGGGTAGGAGTACGGCATCATAAGGAGCCTTCCGTGCCAGAACGCGAGTATTATCTGGCGCCCCCCGACGAGCATCTCCCTGTAGGCGCCGAAGTTGACGTAGGTCATGCGCATGGTGGATGCTATCGACCTGATCAAAACCCTGGCCAGAAAAGGGGCCAGGGTCAGAAGGACGGCTTGTAAAGGCCTTTTTTCCATAAACGTTTCTGGTCTTCCCTCCGGCGACCGTCTCCGGGGCGCGCCTCGGTTGTCCGGGGCCCTCTATCCGTTGAACTGCAGGGAATAAAGCCGCGAGTACTCCCCGCCGCTGTTCAGCAGTTCTTCGTGCCCGCCTATCTCCTTTATGGAGCCGTTGGAGAGCACTATTATGCGGTCGGCCTTCCTGACGGTGGAGAGCCTGTGGGCTATCACGAAGGTGGTGCGCCCCTCCATGAGGTTTGCAAGGGCCTTCTGCACCTCCATCTCGGATTCGGTGTCGAGCGAGGAGGTCGCCTCGTCGAGTATCAGTATGGGCGCGTTCTTGAATATCGCCCTCGCTATGGAGAGCCGTTGCCTTTCGCCGCCGGAGAGCCTCACGCCGCTCTCGCCTATCATCGTGTCGTATCCCTGCGGCAGCCTTGAGATGAAGTCGTGCGCGTTGGCCGCCCTGGAGGCCCTTATTATCTCGTCGTCCCCGACCTCGACGTCGCCGTAGGCGATGTTCTTTTTGACCGTATCGTTAAAGAGTATCACCTGCTGGGATACTATCGCCACCTGCGAGCGGAGCGACTTGAGCGTCACGTCCCTTACGTCGACCCCGTCCATGAGGATGGCGCCCTCCGTGACGTCGTAAAACCTCGGGATCAGGTTCACGAACGTGGTCTTGCCCGCCCCGGAGCTTCCGACTATCGCCAGCACCTCGCCCTTTCCGACCTCTATGTTTATGTCCTTGAGCACCCATTCGCCGCCGTACTTGAAAAATACGTTCCTGAACTCCATGGACCGCGATAGCCCGGCCGCGGGCCTTGCCCCCGGCTTCTCGATCTCCTTGCGGATGTCCATCACCTCGAAGACCCTCGTGGCCGCGGCAAGCCCCTGCTGGATATTCAGGTTGATCCCGTTAATCCCCTTGATGGGCTGGTAGAACATTATCACCGAAGCGAAGAATGAGATGAACGTCTCGGGCTTGAGCGTGCCGTGGCTTATCCTGTAGGCCGCGTACCAGATGGTAACGGCGAAGCCTACGGCCCCGAAGGTCTCCATGAGCGGGGAGGATATGGAGCGCACCTTTATCGTCTTGAGCTGGTGGGCCGTGTACCTCTCGTTCTCCTTCTGGAACCGGGCCGCCTCGTACCCCTCCATGCAGAAGGCCTTTACTATCCGTACCCCGGCTATCGCCTCGTGCAGGAGGGCCGTCATGGCCCCCATGGAGACCTGGCTCCTGGTCGATATCTTCTTCATCCTCTTGCCGAGTTTCCTCATCGGATATACGGAGAGCGGCATGGCCACGGAAGCCGCAAGCGCCAGCTTCCAGTCGAGGCTGATGACGACCCCGGCAAGAACCGCTATCGTGAGGCTCTGCTTGAGCACCGTGGATACGGCCTCGGCTGTCGTGGCATGCAGGAGATTGACGTCGTTTGTGAGCCTCGATATCAGGACCCCGGTCGGGGTGGAGCTGAAGTAGCTCGCCGGCAGGCCGAGTATGTGCTCGTAGAGCTTTTTCCTTATGTCCCTTACTATGCCCTGGCCCACGTAGCCCATGAAATAGGACTGCCCGTAAGAGCCGAACCCCTTTATTAGGGCTACTACGATTATGGCCAGGGGTATGGCCACGAGCATCTTATCCCTGGGCACGGCATAGAGATTGAAGGGTATGAGCTTTATCTCGGTG
>JACRNN010000102.1 GCA_016234955.1 Deltaproteobacteria bacterium
CTTGTTGACAGGAGCCGTTTTTTATTCTAAAGTAGCTCCATATAGCTATTGCTTCAGCGAGGCGCCAGGAAGGGTAGTGTGCAATGGTCAGACGGTGCGCTGATTACGCCTGCTTGCTGATAGGCGGGGCAATGGTCGTCATAGGGGGCTTTTTCCTCTTCTTCCCCGAGATAACCTACACCTCCGCCGGCCGCGGCGCCTTGAATACCGGGCGCCAGTCGCGAAGGACGATAGTCGTGCCCCCGGCGTTTTCAGCCGCGATCGTGCTCGCCGGAGCGGCCCTTATGTACAACAGTATAAAAATCAGGAAGAGGGAGGCAAGAGATGGAATGGATAAAGAAGATATGTTTTAAGCAGATCGCCGTGGCGCTTGCCGTAAGCATGTTCATTATCGGGAGCATCCCGTCAAAGAGCCTCGCCTACGTGGCCGGCTCATCCGCGATAGTCGATTCCGCGCAGAGGGCCGTTGACATGGAGAACGCGCAGAGGGTGCTTGAGTCAAAGCTCGTGTCCGGCAAACTCGCGCAGGCCGGTCTGTCGATGACGGAGATAAAGTCGCGCCTCGACAAGCTCTCCGACGCCGACCTCCACCAGTTCGCCTCGCAGTTGAACAGCCTCTACCCCGGCGGCGACGGGTTAGGGATAGTGATAGCCCTCCTGGTGATAGTCATCCTGGTGCTCGTGATACTGAAGCTCAGCAACCGGAAGCTGATCATACAATAGCCGGGGCAACCTTCCAGGCCTGCCGGAGGTCCGTCGGCAGGCCGGTTTTTTTTGGGTACCTCTAAAAATTGTTCTTTTTCCCGATCTCTTTGTTAGGGTGAAAATGAAAATGCTCACATATTAGCATATATGCTCCGCTTTTTATTTTCACCCCGCCTCAACCTCGGAAAAAATATCTAATTTTTAGAGGCACCTTTCTGAAGATGGCTAAAATACCGAAGCGCTTTATCCATTTCCTCGCAACCCCACTCCTTGTCCTCTCTCTGACCGGGTGCGGCGCGATGAGCCGGGACGCCGTCCTGGCTGATCTGGCGGCCCACCCGGGGGAGGGGAGCTACATAAAAGGCGTGCCCTTCTTCCCCCAGGACCAGTACATGTGCGGCCCCGCGGCCCTGGCCAGCGTCATAGGGTACTGGGGCGGCTCCGCCGGGATGGACGACGTGGCCCGAGGTGTCTACGAGGAGAAGCTCAAGGGGACCCTCCCGATGGACCTCCTCATATACGCAAGGGAAAAGGGCCTTGACGCGTCGTACTACAGGGGGTCCTTCGACGATCTCAAAGAGAAGATATCCTCAGGTACGCCGCTGATACTCTTCCTCAACCTCGGATACGACGCTTATCCGGTGGGGCACTACATAGCGGCCGTCGGGTATGACGACAGGGCCGGGGTCGTGCTCGCCCATTCGGCGACGAACAGGGAAGAGGTCTTTACGTACGGGAGGCTCAAAGGGTATTGGGAGAAGACCGGCTTCTCTACCCTGCTTGTCAGGCCCCGGAAGACAGAGGATGAGAGATAAGAGGTTTTTTTTCGTCGCGCTCGCGTTATCCATGTCTCTCATGGCATCGTGCGCGCGGGTCAGGTTGATGGAGGCGGGCAAAGACCCGCTCTCGGCGGATGAGCACCTTCGTCTCGGCGTTCTCTACGAGGCCAAAAACGAGGACGGCCTGGCCCTCAGGGAGTATCAGGAGGCAATAGGGGCCGACCCCGGGAACCCGGCGGCATGGTTCGGGCTTGGCAACGTCTATCTCAAGAAGAAGACGTACAATGAGGCCGTAGAGAGCTATCTCAAGGCCGTTGAATTGGACCCGGAAAACGGCGCCTTCCATAACAACCTCGGGTGGGCCTACATGGAGACGGGCCGGTTGGATAAGGCCGTGGAGGCGGTAAGGGACGCCATAAAAATAGACCGGAGCGGGCTCCATATGTACCTCGACACCCTCGGCGTCATCGAGATGAGGAGGGGGGACTACGCAGGCGCGCAGAAGAGCTTCAAGGAGGCCGCGGAAGCGGCCCCTATTACGGATAGAGGGGGCCTGAAGATAATCTACGGCCACCTGTTGGAGCTGTACGCGGCTACCGGGGATTCATCCGGGGCCGCCTGGGCCGGGGAAAAGATGAAAGATATCAACACCCGTTGAGGTTTCATCTCGGTTATCGGTTATCGGTGAAGGATAAAGACGTATTTTTACAGATAACAGATAACAGACAACCGGTAACAGTTGAGGTTTTGCAGGTATCTCCATATGAGGATAATTTACGGGGTAAACCCCGTGGCCGAAGCCTTGAGAAGCCCATCCGGCGGGATAGAGAGGATCATATTCTCCGAATCGCGCCAGGTCCCTTCCAGCTTGATGGAAGCGGCCAAAAACAAGGGCGTTGAGATAAGGAAGGTCCCAAGGCATGAGCTCGACAGGCTCACCGGCACGGATTCGCACCAGGGCATTGCCGCGGTCATCCGCGGGGAGTTCGGTTATAAAGAGATCGAAGAGCTGTTGAAGGCATGGAAAAATAGCGGGCAGAAGGCCTTTTTCCTGATACTCGACTCCATCCAGGACCCCCAGAACCTGGGCTCGCTCATAAGGGCGGCCGATGCGGCGGGCGTGCACGGCGTAATAATACCGAAGGACAGGGCTTGCGAGGTGACTCCGGCGGTCGTAAAGGCCTCGGCAGGGGCTACCGAGCACACAATGATAGCGCGCGAGGTCAATATCTCCAGGGCCATAGAGAGGCTCAAGGAAGCAAACGTCTGGGTGGTCGGGATAGAGGCCGTGGGAACGCGGGACATATATTCAACCGATCTCGACATGGACATAGCCATAGTCGTCGGCAGCGAGGGCAGGGGAATAAGAAGGCTCGTGAAGGAGAAGTGCGACATGTGCGTCTCGATCCCGATGGCCGGGAGGCTCAATTCCCTGAACGCCGCGCAGGCCGGGGCGATCGCCATGTTCGAGGCGGGAAGGCAGAGGCTTCAAAAACGGCGGTGAGGGCGATTAAAAAGGGGAGGGGCGGTGATAGCACTCGGCGGAATAAGGGATGCGCGGGAAAGGCTCAGGGGCGTGATAAGCCCGACTCCGAATGTCGTAAGTCCGTGGGGCTCCGTCTGAAGGCATTTCCTGACGGCGAGGCGGGCTCCGGGTTAGATAAGACGCCGGGATGAACCCCCGGCACATCACAAAGTTTAAAAACGCGCCGGGGAGCAACCACTGAGGGCGCGAAAAGGCCCCGCGCTTGACAGCTCCGTCAGGCCGATATCCCGTGCGCCACCACCTTGTTGCGCCCGGTCTTTTTCGCCTCGTAGAGCGATTCATCCGCTTTCTTTATCAATAGTTCGGGTGTGTTGTTGTCCTTGTCAAGGCCGGAGACGCCCAGGCTTATGGTTATCCGCAGGGTCGACTCCTTGAATGCAAACTCGGTGTCCGCCACGTTCGCCCTGAAGCGTTCGGCCAGAAGGGCCGCCGCCTCAAAGGCCGTCTCCGGCAGGACGCAGCAGAATTCCTCGCCCCCGTAGCGGACCAGGAAGTCGGTATTGCGGATGGACGAGGCGATCTTCGAGGCCACGGCCTTCAATATATGGTCGCCGCACTGGTGGCCGTGCGTGTCGTTGACCTTCTTGAAGTGGTCTATGTCGAACATTATGAGGCTCAAGGGCCTTGAATACCTCCGGTGCCTGTTGAACTCCTCCTTTAATTTTACATCCAGGAACCTCCTGTTGTAGGCCCCGGTAAGGCCGTCCTTCATGTTCATCTCTATCAGCTTCTGTTCGTACAGGACCAGCTCGCTCACGTCCTGCACCGAGATGTAGAGGTTCTTTATCGCGTTGTTCTCGTCGCGCAGCGGGCCCATGGTGCAGTATTGCTGCATGTGCTGGGATTTGGACTTGAAGGAGCTTACGGGATTGAACGGGAAGAGATAGAGGTGTAGCTTTTGCGAAAAAAAACTGAAGTTCCCGAAGTTCAGGACCGACCTGCAGCTCCTTATGAACTTCGGGTTGTTCAGGTTGGGAAAAAAATCGAAGAGCGGGGCCCCGACGATCTTGTCCGCCGGTATCTCGCTCCTTAGCTCCATCCACCTGTTCCAATGCGTCACCTTCAGGTCGGCGTCGAGCACGACGAGGCCCATGTCCACCATGTCGAATATCTGGGTGAATATCATCAGTATCGCTCCAGGAAGAGATTGACCGCCTTTTTTATCCAGGGGATGGAATCCTTCGATATGAGGAAGAGGAACCCTGTGACGTCGCGTTTCTCGAACTTGAATATGGTCTTCATGGTTATCGCAAGGTTGTCAGGCTCGTACAGCCTGTCCCTCTCCACGCTCTCAGGGTCGTCCGCGATTATCACCTGGGGAGGGGAGTAGGTTACGACGTCATCGAGCAGCTCGGCCACCTTGCCCACGCAGGCGCCGATGAGGATGGTGCCGACCTCCACGAGGGTCTCTCTCTCCAGGGCGTCGATGTTCTCCATATCGAGGGATTGGTCCTCCCCGCTGTTGTTGAGCAGGGTGACAAGTTCCCTTCCGGCGCACACCGGGAAGATCAACAGGGCTATGCCCTTGAACTTGCCGTGGTAATCCTGCTTGACGATGCTTATCTTGGGGACGTCGCAGACTTCATTGCGGATCTTCCCGGGAACCTCCTCGGTTTTGTATACCCTTATTTCAGGGACGGTCAACTCCACGAATATGTCTATCACCTCGGCCAGGTCCCGCGCGGCCGACCCGAAGGCGATGTTCACTATCTCCTGCATCGTGTCCAGCTCTTCGCCGGTCATGACGTTTTCGCCGTTATTGCCGTTCATTAAGGTCACCTGATGTTTTTTAATTCTTCTTCCGCGGATTGCAGCGCTTTTTCCACGCTCTCTTTCGCAGGGGGTTTTCGCAGCACCATAAGGGCGCCCCGTTCAAGCACCTTGTTTATGGATTTTATCTGTATATCGGCGGTATTTACTATGACTACAGCGTTTTCGTCGAATTTTTTTATTTCCTCAAGGGCCGTCACCCCGTCCATGACCGGCATGGTGAGGTCGAGGAAGGTCAAGTCAGGGTTCAACTCCTTGTACCTCTCCAGCCCCTCCTGGCCGTTTGAAGCCTCGAAAAACTCGAAACCGCGGTCTTCGGGGAGGCATTTTTTGAGTATCTTGCGCGCTATGGGGGAGTCGTCGATAATCAATATCTTTTTGATGGTCATGGTTTTGCCGATGCTCCTTTGGCCGTATTGGCATGATGCCGGGAGGGGCGTTCTTGCCGGCTATCGGGGGACGCTTGGGGAGGTAATTATTTGAAAGCCCTGGTCTTTCGGGCGGCTACAGGATGGCGTCAGTGGCGGGCCTGCCATCTTTTAAGCCCGCCAAGGAGCTTCGTCGCCGACTCCCTGGCCGCTTCATCGGAGACGTTCTTGTTCGTCTTCATTGCCGAGGCCACCTTTTCGACCATCCGCTCGAAGGTAATCTCCGGCTCGCTGAACGCCCCTTTGTCGTAGCAGTACCTGCAATAGTCGAGTTTCAGCGCCCCGTTCTTTTCCTTCCCGAACTCTTCTCTGCTCATTACGCTTATTCCGCAGCTCTGACACGACGCCATCTCTATAGCTCCTTTAACTTTTAGTGCTTTTAAGGCCGATATGAAAGGCCGGCCTATCCCATCCTGCCGCTCAGGGGCCTGCCGGCCATGAGGTGCATGTGGAGGTGGAAGACCGTCTGCCCGCCGTCCTCGTTCGTGTTTATGACGGTCCTGAAGCCGCTCTTGTCCACCCCCGCCGTCTTTGCCGTCCGGCACGCGAGTTCGAGCATCTCTCCGAGGAGGTCCCTGTCCTCGCATTCCAGAAGCGTGGAGTAATGCTTCTTCGGGATTATAAGAATATGCGTGGGCGCCTGCGGGTTTATATCGCTGATAGCTATGAGCCGCTCCGTTTCGCCGACAATGGCTCGGAGTATACCTCCTCTATCTCTATCCCCTCGTCGGCAAGGAGCACAAGGGAGTGGAAGAAGAGGTCGCAGAACTCGTACAGGACCTCATTGCGGCTCTTTGCACCGGCGGCCTCGATGAGCTCGCCGGACTCCTCCGCTATCTTTTCAAGAATCTTCCCGCGCCCCTTTGAGTAAAGCGAGGCTACGTAGGACCTGTCAGGAGGAGCGTCCTTGCGCCCCTTTATCGTCCGGAAGAGCTCTTTTATTACGCGCTCCGGGCGCGGGGGCGGGCCGCCCCATTCATCTATCCTCCTGAAAAAGCAGGTCCTCTCCCCCGTGTGGCAGGCCGGGCCTTTCGGCTCGACCATCAGAAGCAGGGTGTCCGCGTCGCAGTCGTAATAGATGGATATGACCTCCTGGAAGTTCCCGGAGGTCTCTCCCTTGAGCCATAACGAACCCCTACTGCGGCTCCAGTAGTGGGCCTTGCGGCTCTCGAGGGTCTTTTCAAGGGCCTCCCTGTTCATGTACGCCAGCATCAGGACCTCAAACGTGTCGAAGTCCTGGGCCACCGCCGGCACGAGCCCTTTATCGTCGAATCTGATGGCTGAGAGGTCGAGCATCATGTCCTTCCTTGCGCATAATACGTCCCGCCTGAGGATATAATATAAGACGGCGCATTGTCAACAGCCATGGATAGGGGCTTTTTATTTGTATTTTCTTGACTGTATATTACGTTTGTCATATAATTGTCATATATGGTGATTTTCGACGCCTCCACATTAATCCTGCTTGCAAAGATAGATATTCTGGATTTGTTCATTGCCAATTACAGGGGGCAGGTTCTTATACCTGAAAGAGTCAAAGAGGAGGTCTTGGAAAAGGATAGCGTTGAGACTCCCCAAATAGCCGGGCTGATTGCGGATGGAAAAATCAATATAGGAACCTCTGATTAATTCGCAATAGCATGTCATTCTGAGCAAAGCGAAGAATCTCAACGTCTATAAAATCAATAAGTTACGAGATTCTTCGGTCGCTACGCTTCCTCAGAATGACAGAAAAACATAATTAATCAGAGCTTCCCGACGACAGGAACGCCATAAGGGCATGCAAGTTTCTGAAGCTTAATTTTATAACCGCCGTATCCATATTGATAAGGGCTGTCGAAAAGAGGCTTTTGAGCAAAAACGAAGCAGTCTTGAAATTGGAAAAGTTGGAGTCCATCGGAAGATACAAAAAGTCGATAATCGCGGATGCGAGAAGGCAGATGAAAGGGGGTGAGTAGTGTGTCCGTAAAAACTCTGAGCATACGCATGAACGAGAACGACTACCGTTCCCTCGTCCTGCTTGCAAAAGAAGAAAAGGAAGACGTATCAAAGACGGTGCGCGAGCTTGTCGAACTCGGCCGCTTGATGCTCGCCATAGAGAAATATAAGAGCGGGGAGGCGTCGATAGAGAAATCCGCGCGCATAGGGGGCGTGTCCATCTCAAGGATGCTCGGCATAATGAAGGAGCACAATGTGGCCGCGAACCTCGAAGAGGAAGATTATCTTAAAAGTTTGAAGACGATAAGGAAGGTGTGGTAGTAAAATATGTCAAAAAAGCCGGCGTTCGAGCTACAACGAGTCCAAGGAAGTCCAGTGGACGATTCGGAACTTCTTGCGGACCTCCTCTCGGTCGCAAAACGGCTCGATACGGACACAGTATCGATACCACAATATGAAAACCTTGGCAAGTATGATGCGCGCACAATTTCCCGGCGATTCGGTTCATGGAACAAGGCGTTAATTAAAGCAGGCCTTGCGGGTTCTACAACGCGACCATTTCACATATCGTACCTGTGGTGCCACTCCGGCGTTAAAGCCGGGTGTTGAATTGCAGGTAGACCACATAGTCCCTTGGAGCAAGGGCGGCGAAACGGCCTTGGACAATTTGCAGACGCTTTGCTCCGCATGTGATCTCGGAAAGTCCAATACACATCGGGGCTAATCCCTTGAAATTTCATAAAAGTCATTACAGCAAAGGCTCCTCGAAAACTATCTGCGCCTGCCTTCCCCTGTACTTACACATTGCTACAACCAATTGTATTGCTTGGGCTTTTTGAGCTCGTTTTCCGTCCAGCCATGCGGAGGGGCTTGACAACAGGCCCGCGTTAATATTAACATCCCCCGTCAGATAAAAATACGGATGATACCGTCTTCTATCGGGAGCGTCAGATGAAGGTTGCATTCCTGCAGACCTCTCCGTTGTTCGGAAAAGTGCGAGAGAACGTCGAAAAGGCCGTTCGCAGGCTGAACTCTATCGATGCCGAACTTGTCGTGCTCCCGGAGCTGTTTTCAACCGGGTATCAGTTCAGGTCGAAAAAAGAGGCGCTCGGGCTCTCTGAGGACGTTACGACCGGGTACGCCGCTTCAAGGCTCATCGAGGCCGCTAAAGCCGGGAATATGCACATAGTGGCCGGAGTCGCCGAGAGGGCCGGGGCCGCGGTGTACAACTCATCCGTCCTGGTAGGCCCCAGGGGGGTTGTTGGGGTGTACCGCAAGGCGCATCTTTTCTGGAACGAGAAGAAGATATTCGCGCGGGGCGACACCCCTCTCAAGGTCTACAACATAGGCAAGGCGCGGGTCGGTATGATGATTTGCTTTGACTGGATATTCCCGGAGGTGACGAGGACCCTTGCCCTCAAGGGCGCCGACATCATATGCCAGCCTTCAAACCTCGTGCTCCCCTTCTGCCCGCGGGCGATGATAACGAGGTCGATAGAGAACAGGGTCTTTTCCATAACGGCCAACAGGGTCGGCGTTGAGAGGAGGGTAAAAGGCGGCGCGCTCGAATTCATCGGCTCAAGCCAGATAGTATCCCCGGCCGGCGCGGTCATACGCAGGGCGGGCGGCAGGAGGGAAGAGTCCGGCGCGGCGGATATAGAGCCAAAGGATGCCAGGGATAAGCACATCACCCCGCTCAACCACCTGATGAAGGACAGGAGGGTCGATATCTTCGAGCTTTGAGGCCCTGCGCACCCCCATGATCAGCGCGACCCGGCGCCGCGGCGCGCAAAAGGTCCGGAAAACCGCCCCCGCCAGGCCCCTCTAAACCGTATCTCAAGGAAACGCCGAAACTTATTTGTATACAGTGTACTACTTTCCCCTTGACAAAGTGATTCAGTTATTATACTTTGCCGCGTACCCAGGCGAGCTATATCATAACAATCGGAACGTTAGAG
>JACRNN010000187.1 GCA_016234955.1 Deltaproteobacteria bacterium
CAACGTCAGGGACAGGATAGAGGTGCTCACCGACATCCTCTCCGGCATAGACACCGAGGGCCTGCACCTGCCCCCGGACGTCCGCGAGAGGCTTGAGAGGCAGAGGAAGAACTGACCTGTACAGATGCCTGCGGCCCCGGCCTTATCAGGCAGCCTTCCGTAAGATCCGAGGCGTCGCAAGACGTTTACACCCTTCATCCCATCGGAAAGACCCCTCGTATTGCGCGCACTACGGTACAACGGGATTTATTGACTGTACCCGTGAAAGATGTTAGAATTAAACATGGCGCGCTCCGGTTTGTCTCAATCTTTTTCTGCTCGTCGAAGAAAAGGTTCTGAAACCATCCAAAAGCAGTCTTCCAAACACCATACACCTTGCCGGCGATAGCTAAGGAACCTCTGATTAATTCGCAATAGCATGTCATTCTGAGCAAAGCGAAGAATCTCAACGTCTATAAAATCAATAAGTTACGAGATTCTTCGGTCGCGGAGTTTACACTGAACGTAGTGAACGTGCTTCATCAGAATGACAGAAAAACATAATTAATCAGAGCTTCCCTAACTATAATACTAAGAAATATGGACTCTTAAGCCGTATACCGGCGCCATTCGGAGGCTCAGAGAATATGGTATCTGATATCATGAAAAGGATCATCCTGCCGGCGGTGACGGCCGTTTTCCTTATCCAGGCTTCAGTATACGGCGCCTCGGCGCAGGAGGCGGGACGGGTATACCCCTATAAAGGCTCGACCAATGAAAACTCCGAGTCATACTATTACTTCCTGACCGCGCAGCTCCTCAGGAAGCAAGGCGACTTCACTGCCGCCATCGACGCCTACAGGAAGGCGATATCACTTGACCCCAAGTCCGTGGTCCTCCACGCCGAAATAGGGCAGCTCTACATGTCGGCCGGCAACGTCGAGCAGGCGCAGAAGTACCTTGAGAAGGCCATAGAGATGGACCCTAAGTACCCGAACTCCTATGTGTCGCTCGCGGAGCTCTTTTCCTCGATAAAGAACGACGACGCCGCGGCCGAGAAGTACAGGGCCGCGATACGGCTCGATCCGAAGAACACCAAGAACTACCTCTTTCTCGGCGCCCTGTACGCGAGGCAGAAGGAGTACGACAAGGGGGTTGAGACGCTCAAGTGGCTCCTGTCCGTGAACCCGGATTCGATAATGGCCTACTACTACCTGGCCAAGATAGAGTTCGAGAGGGGCAACTACGCCGAGGCGGAGAAGCACTACGCGAAGGCCGCGGAGATAAACCCGCATTTCGCCGCCGCCTACTTCGAGCTCGGAATCGCCTACGAGATAGAGAAGAAGTTCGACGAGGCCATCGAGGCCTACCGCAAGGGGCTGACCGTGATGCCCAACCCGGCGGCGATAAACCGCCTCGGGGCCCTCTATCTGCAACAGAACAGGCTCGATGAGGCGCTGGAGCAGTACAGGGAGCTTGAGAAGTACGAGGATAACAGGCTCGAGGCGATGGTCAAGACGGGCATCATCTACTTCGAGAAAAAGCAATACGACGACGCGATAGAAAAATTCAGGAGCGTGCTGGCCGCAAGCCCGGATTCCACGAGGGTGCGCTACTATCTCGCCACCGTGTACGAGGAAAAAGGCGACATCGAAAGCGCGGCCGCCCAATTCAAGCTGATACCGCAGGGTGACGCGGGCTTCATAGACGCCAAGATACACCTTGCGTACATCTATGAGCGCCAGGGGAGGATAGAGAGCACGATAAAGGAGTTGAGCGAGGCGGTCAAGCTCAAGCCCGACAGCGTCGACCTCCTGAAGCTCCTTGCCTCGGTCTACAGGGAGGCCAAGCGGTACGGCGAGGGCATAGGGGTCATGGAACAGGCGATTAAGATAAACCCGAAAGACCCTGAGCTCTATTTCCAGCTCGGCGTGCTTTATGACGACGCCAAGATGGATGAGAAGGTCATCGACGCGATGTACAAGGTTCTGGGCATCGACGACAAGCACGCCAACGCGCTCAACTACATAGGGTATACATACGCCGAGAGGGGGGTGAAGCTCGATGAGGCCGAGCGGCTCGTAAAAAAGGCCCTCGATATAAAGCCCGAC
>JACRNN010000161.1 GCA_016234955.1 Deltaproteobacteria bacterium
ACGTAGCCCATGAAATAGGACTGCCCGTAAGAGCCGAACCCCTTTATTAGGGCTACTACGATTATGGCCAGGGGTATGGCCACGAGCATCTTATCCCTGGGCACGGCATAGAGATTGAAGGGTATGAGCTTTATCTCGGTAGCCGCCTCGCTCGAGAAGAGGAACTTCATCACCGGGCCGATAAGAAGCGCCATCGCCCCGTTGGCGACGGCAAACCCCACCATGCATACAAAGGCCAGCAGCAGCTCGACCTTGTACGCCGGAAGGAGTTTTAATATGCGTAGATAGGTGTTCATGGGTTTGATCGTTTCCTTCGGATGCCCCGCAAGTTGCTTCAAGGTGGTTCATTGCTCCGAAACGGCGGGCAGGGAGACCTCCGCCATTTGTTGCGCCAGAAGCAAAGGTCACTTCCTCAGCACCGGTTCCTCTTGCGAAATCCAGTTGATAACGCCGTTTTCGTCCCTTATCTCCGGCCTCATTATCCTGTAGACGGCCCGGGCCGCCTTGTCCGCGGCCCCGCCCCTGCCGAGGTTTTTCCTCAGGTCGGTCATATCCTCAACCATCCTGGCGCGCCTTTTCTCGTCCCGCAACAGGCCGAGGACCTCCCTTGATATGTTCTCGGGGCTGGCTTCATTCTGGATAAGCTCCGGGACTATCCTTGCGCCGGCCACGATGTTCGGGAGCCCTATGTTCTCCACGTTCACGAGCATGCGCGCTATGCCGTAGGATACGGGGGACATCCTGTAGACGATGACCATCGGGGTCCCTATAAGCGCGGTCTCAAGGGTGGCTGTGCCCGAGGCCACGACCGATGCGTCAGAGGCCCTGAGGGCCTCGTACATGCTATCCCGAATAAGGCGCACGTCCTGATGCTCGCCCTTCATCAGCCCGTCGAAGAACGCGTCGTTCAACCCCCTTGCCGCGGGTATCAGGAACCTGGCCTTTTTCCCGTTGCCAAGCCCGGCCCTGATCTTCTCCGCGGACTCAAGCATGACCCCGAGCATGCGTTTTACCTCGCCAGTGCGGCTGCCGGGCAGCAGCGATACGACCGTATCGTCGGGCGAGAGTCCGAGAGAGGAGCGCGCCTCTCCCCTTGTGAGCCCGCAACGGGCGATATCGGCCAGAGGATGGCCGACGTACTCGACGTCCACCCCGGCCTCTTTATAGAGGTAGAACTCGAACGGGAAGACGACGAGCATCTTGTCGACCAGGCGCGCTATCTTTCTTATCCGCTTCTTCCTCCATGCCCAGACCTGCGGGCTTATGTAATAAATTATCGGTATGCCGAGGCCCCGCGCCTTTTTGGCGAACCTCAGGTTGAAGTCCGGGAAGTCTATGAGGACGATAGCGTCGAACGGACGCTCGGTCACGAGCCTCTTAAGCTCCCTGAACCTCTTCAGTATGACAAAGAGCTTTTC
>JACRNN010000162.1 GCA_016234955.1 Deltaproteobacteria bacterium
TATCACCACGTCGTCGGAAACGAGCCTGTAGCCCCTTGAGACGAGCTCGAGGGCGCACTCGCTCTTGCCGATGCCGCTCTTGCCTATGATGAGGACGCCGACCCCGAGGAGGTCCATAAGGACGCCGTGGAGCGTGGTGGTGGGGGCCAGCCTCCCCTCGAGGAATTTGGTGACGCGCTCGATGAAGACCGAAGAAGTGAGTGTGGACTTGAAAAGCGGGATGTCCTTCCTTGCGCACAGCTCCAGGAGGAACCCGGGGGGCTCAAGCGCCCTGGTGACGATGATGGCCGGGAGCTCGGGCTTTTCAAGCACGGCCATCGCCATCCTGAGCTTCTCCTCGGAAAGGCTCGTAAGATAGCCGACCTCCGCGGCCCCGAATACCTGTACCCTGTCCGAATGGAGCTCCTCCAGGATCCCCGTCAGCAGGAGCCCCGGCTTCTGGATGAGGGATGTGGTGACCTCCCTGTCGAGGCCGCCCCCGCCGGCGACAAGCGTCAGGCATAACCTTGCAGGCAGTTCCCCCTCTAAAAACTCTTTTACGGGCGCCCCCATAACCCTGGCCTCTGTCGATAAGGTTTTTCCGGACAATGAACCGCCCCGCAACGGCCCGCGGGGAATTGCACCCGGAGGATGAGATGAATCACCCCGGAGCAAGCTCAGGGGTATCCGAAGGAACTTACGTTCATAGCGTCGTGGTTGAAAAAGTCCAGGACGGACTGTTTCAACATCCTGTCAGAGCGAAAGCCCCATCCTCCTGTCGGCCTCCACTATCACCCGGTAGACGTCGCCGGCCGTTTCGGCGGTTGTGAGCCTGTGCCTGAACTCCTGGTTCTTCAACAGGTGAGAGATGCCGGCCATTATCTTCAAGTGGGCGGCCGTCGAGTTCTCAGGGGCGACTATCATGAAAAAAAGGTATACAGGCCGCTTGTCCATCGAGTCGAAATCGACCCCCGGCCTGCTCCTTCCGAAAAACACCCGTATCTCGGTTATACCCTTTATCTTGCCGTGCGGTATCGCCACGCCGTGGCCTATGCCGGTGGAGCCGAACTTCTCCCTTTCAAGGATGGCGTTGAGTACCCTTTCCGCGTCCACTCCATCCACCCTCGATGCGGCGCATGACACCATCTCCTCAAGCAACTGCCTTTTGCCGCGCGCCTTAAGATCGGTTATAATATAATCTTCCTTCAAAACATCCGCCAGCCTCATATTGCGCCACCTTGCCGGAATTTACGCGGCGGAAATACCCCGGGAAACCCATCGAGGCCGCGCATTATCCGGATGCGTCCCCGTCCCGGGGCGGCTTACTTGACCGTGGTTTCGATGAGGCCGTAGTCGCCGTCGCCAAGCCTGTATATCACGTTTATATTGCTTGTCACGGAGTCGGTGAAGACCAGGAACTCCTTATCCGCCACGTCCATCTGCATGGCGGCCTCCTCCACGGACATCGGCTTCAAGAACTGGTTCTCCTTCTTCACCACCCTATGGCGGGCCGCGGCGCCCTCGGCGCCGGGGGTTATGTACCTGATGCTTGCGCTGGAATTATGGGCCTTGTGCCCCTTTGTCTTGTCCTTGTGCTTCTTGGCCTGCACATCGAGCTTATCTATCGCCATATCTATGGCCGAGTACATGTCCTGTGTGTCCCCCTGCGCCTTCGTGGTAACGCCGCTTGCGACGATGGTGCAGTCGGCGATGTGCCTTATCTTCTCCACGGAAAGCACCCAGTGCGCTTCTATAGGCTCGAAAAAGTACTTGGCGAGCCTCTCGGTCTTCTCCTCGGCGTATTTTCTGAGCGGCTCTGAAGACTCCATATGCCTGAATGTGACGGTAACTCGCATCTCCCTACCTCCGTTTATTTGAGGCTACCTCTAAAAATAGCTCTTTTTCCTGATCTCTTTGTTGGGGCGAAAATAAAATGCTCACATATTCGCATATATGCTCCGCTTTTTATTTTAGCGTTCTGAAACCCCTTGGGCCTTCAGCCCTGAGAGGTTTCACTCCACCGAGGCTTCAGAAACTAAAAAACTGATTTTTAGAGGCAGCCTTGAATGAAGCTCTCCTAAGCCCAAGCCGCGGGCCGTGCCGCCCGCCATGCATTTTCAGTAGTGCGCCTTTCTCCTGTTGGAGGAGAGATACCCGAGCGCCTCCCTGTACTTCGTTGCGGTCCTCCTGGCCACCTCTATGCCGGACTTCTTGAGAAGCTCCGCTATCTGCTTGTCGCTCAACGGGTTCTTGGAGTCCTCGGCCTCTATCAGATGCTTTACCTTCTCCTTGATGTACTCAACCGCGACGTCGCTGCCGTCGGACTTGCTCATGCCCGTTGAGAAGAAGTACTTGAGCTCAAAGAGCCCCCTCGGGGTCTGGACGTATTTATTCGAGGTCACCCGGCTTACGGTAGACTCGTGCACCCCGATATCCGCGGCGACGTCCTTGAGGACAAGGGGCTTCAAGTACTTGAGCCCCTTGTCGAGGAACTCCCTCTGGAACCTCACTATGCACTCCACCACCCTGTATATGGTCCTCTGCCTCTGATGCACGCTCTTTATGAGCCATACCGCGGAGCGGAGCTTGTCCTGGATGTACCCCTTGGCGTTGTCGCTTGCCTGGCCGCCGCCCTTGAGCAGTTCTCTATAGTACGGGCTTATCTTGAGCTTAGGCATCCCGTCCTCGTTGAGCGTAACGACGTAGTCGTCCCCGACCTTGTTTATGAAGACGTCCGGCACTATCGCCCTCGCCTCCTCGCGGCCCCACCCGGCGCCCGGGGTCGGGTTGAGGCATTTGTTCATTATCTTTACGGCCTCGTAGACCTCTTCAACCGGTATGCCGAGGCGCTTTGCGACGGCCTTGTAGTGCTTCCTGGCGATACCGTCGAGGTGTAAGGATATTATCTCCTCGACGACGGTATCCCTCACCGGGAGGTTTACGGCCTGCAGGAGCAGGCACTCCCTCAGGTTCATGGCGCCCACCCCGACGGGGTCGAACTGCTGTACCGTCTTGAGGACGCTTTTTACGCGCCCCGCCGGCATGCCCGTGTGCGAGGCTATCTCGGCGAGCGTGGCCTCCGCAAGCTCCGCGCCGCTCAAGTCCGTCTCATCGAGCACCCTCAGATATCCGTCCTCGTCTATATTGCCGACGATGAACTCCCCTATCATCTGGTCTTCCGGGCTGAGCCCCAGCATCATGAGCTGCCAGAGGAGATGCTCATTGAGGCTGCCGCCGGAGGAGGAGATGTTGCCCACGAGGTCGTCGTCCTCGTCCTTCGCGTTGAAGTCGACCCCCTTGCCCCTCGTCGCGTAATCGCTCTGCTCCTCGATATACGCCTGCCAGTCGACCTCCGGTTTTTCCGCCTGCGCCGGGGCGGCCTCCTGGTTGTCCGTGCCGGTGGTATCCTCAAGCACGGGATTGGTCTGGACCTCCTCCATCACCAGCTCCTCGAGTTCGAGCCTGGAGAGCTGCAGCAGCTTTATCGCAAGCTGCAACTGCGGCGTCATAACGAGGTTCTGGGTAAGCCTCAGTTCCTGTTTGAGTTCGTATGCCATAAGTTGCCGGCCTCTATAGCTAATTGCGGAACCGGGACGGGGCCCTGCCCCCTCAGAGCTTGAACTTCTCTCCGAGGTAGACCTCCCTGACGCGCTTGCTGTCGAGTATCTCCGCCGGGGTCCCTGACTTGAGGAGCTTGCCGTCGCCTATTATATACGCCCTGTCGCATATGCCGAGCGTCGCGCCGACGTTGTGGTCCGTCACGAGTATGCCTATGGACTTTTTCTTGAGATCGAGCATTATATCCTGTATGTCCCCCACCGCTATCGGGTCTATCCCCGAGAACGGCTCGTCGAGGAGGAGGAACGACGGCGAATTCACGAGGGCCCTTGCTATCTCCACCCTCCTCCTCTCCCCGCCTGAAAGGGCGTACGCCATGGACTTGGAGAGGTGGAGCACTCCGAGCTCGTCGAGGAGGTCTGAGAGCCGAGTCCGCATCTCCTGGGCCGGGATATCGAGGAACTCTATTATGGACTTTACGTTATCCTCGACCGTGAGTTTCCTGAATACGGACGGCTCCTGCGGCAGATAGCTTATGCCGCGCCTGGCCCTCTCGTACATCGGGAGGGAGGTTATGTCGTCGTCTCCCAGGGCTACCGTACCCGAGTCCGGGCTTACAAGCCCCACTATCATGTAAAAGGTGGTCGTCTTGCCTGCGCCGTTGGGGCCGAGGAGCCCGACTATCTCCCCCGGCTCTATGTGCAGGGCTCTATGTGCAGACTGACCCCGTCCACCACCTTCCTTTTCTTAAAGGACTTGGCGAGCCCTTTTACAGCGAGCTTCTTCACTGGCGTGGCTCTCCTGGGCCTTTGGAGGCCCGTGGTCTTCGCACTTCTTCTCCGGCATTATGACGGCCTTCACCCTCCCGCCCGCGGCGCTCTCGACGACGGCCTTGTCCTCGTCGATATATACCGTTATCTTCTCGCCCTTGACGGTATCGGTGCACTGCTGTATCTGCGGGTGCCCGCCGGTAAGGACGACGGTGCGGCTCTTCCTGTCGTATCGGGCCTTCTCCGACCTTGAGGTCTTGTCCGCCTGTAAAATAACCACGTTGCCCCGGGCCTCTATATGGCTCACCTCGTTGTTCGCGTCATAATATACATAAAGGGTATCCGAGCAGACCGTAAAGTCCTCGACCGCCGTCACATTGCCCTCGAAGACGACGAACTTCTTGCCCCTGTCGGCCTCCATCGAGTCAGAGGTGACGGTGACAGGCTTCCGGGGTTTCTCTTTCGCGGCCCCCTGGTGCGCATCCGTATCCTTCACGCCCCCGGCGTCTTTCGCCCGGCAGACGCCGTGCGCCGTCAGGTTGACAACCAATGAGGCGGCGAGCGCCCAGAGTGCCATGTTCGTTTTAAGCGCCATGCCGCAATCCTCTAACAGGCTGCTGAAAAAGCCCCATCTGCGGTGTCGTCATCGTCGTTGAAGCTCCCCGCGGCTTGCCGCGGGGAATCTTCGACATATAAGGGAGTATAGATTTCTATTCGCTCGCTTGACCCCGCAACAGCAAGCTACGGGTCTCGCGCTCGCTATGCATGTTCGTCACTGCGGCGTACAGAAAAAGTACGCCTTCCCATTGCAATTGTAAAGACGCAATGGGAACCCTGCCTCACTCCTCGACTCCTTGCATCTGGAACTTTTTGAGCAGCCTTATGAAACCGCCCTGGGTTTAAAATCACCTCAGTGGTTTCAGAACGTTAAAAAATTTTGAGTTTTTCCGCAACCTGCTATATCGAGCCGTCCTTGAAGACCGCCTTGACATTTTTTGACAATCTGAACTTCCCGTCATCGATGGTGGCGAAAAGGCCGTCCCCCGCGAGGTCTATGCTCTTCGAGGTTATCTCGACATGGTCCTTTGTGGTCAGTTCCTTAGTCTTCATCATGTATTTGAGCCTCTCCGTCGTAAGCCTGTACCCGTCGTCCGTCTCCACGACCACGGAGCCTATGGCCTCGACCTCTCCCGTAGACTCGGAAAACCTGCCCTCCCTGGCCTTGAGCGTCGAGGGGCCTCCGGTTTTCGGATAAAATTTGAGCCTCACCGATTCAAGGACCGTAACTGAGCCGTCCCTGGAGCGCACCGCCGAGTCCGCGTCGAGCTCCCATTCCATGCGGCCGCTCTTGGTGCCGGCGTAATGGACCTTGTCGACCTTGACGCCCACCTTCTTGTCCTCGGTAAACGTTATCCTGACGCTGTTGCCTGTCCTTTTGTAATGGATAAAGACCAAAACGATTATGCCGCCTATGGATGCCGCTATAAACGCCAAGAGTAACGCCCTTATTCTACGGTCCATTGTATTCGCTCATAACCTGTGCCAACCCTCGGCAAACTTAACGCACAAACGGCAAAAGCGCGCCCCTCGACACGCAAAAATTATACCATCAGCGAATAGGCGTGTAAAGATTTTTAACAAGCATAGCGAGCGAATTCCCTGTAGCTTGGGCTTAGGGTAAGCGAGCGAATTCCAATAGATAAATACCTTACTTGAAAATTCCCTGTAGCAAGCTACAGGGAATTTTAATCCCCCTCCCTGGAAACCCCGCCTCGCTCAACCCTTATGGAATATGAGAGGATTTCAGCCCTATCTCCGGAGGTAGCCCCGCAATATCCCGTCCCACTTACCCTGGGCCTTGAGGATCAGTTCGCAAATCTCCCTGGCCGCCCCGCCTCCGCCCGGTTTAGAGGCCACGTAATCGACCGCCCCCTTCACCTCGTCCACCGCGTCCGACACCGCGCAGGAGAAACCCACCCTTTTCAACACGGGCAGGTCTATTATGTCGTCGCCCACGTAAGCGGCGTCCGCGGGCTTGAGGGATTTTTTCTCCAGTATCTCATCGAACGCCTTGAGCTTGTCCTTCATGCCCTGGTAGACAAGGTCTATGCCGAGGTCCTTTGCCCTGTGGTCTACTACGCTTGACTGCCTGGCCGTTATCAGGGCCACGTCCATGCCGGACCTCATCACGAGCTTTATCCCGTGGCCGTCTCTGACGTCAAAGGCCTTTATCTCAACGCCGCCGTCGGTATAGACTATCTTGCCGTCGGTCAGGACGCCGTCCACGTCGAATATGAGGATACTTATCCCCTTGATCCTCTCCGTCAATTCTTTTGAAAGGGTATTGCCCATGCCTCGACCTCCGTCAGTCAATCTATCCCCCTGCCGCGGCAACAAAGAGCGGGCCGCCCGTAAAGGATAGGCCAGCCTCGAATATCCACGCAAACCATGTCTTGCGCGCACCGCCCCGGCCGCCGTCCGCTCAGGTAATCTCCTCGGCAAGCAGATCGAAGCTTAGCTCGAACTCCTCTACCCCGGTATCAAGGGAAATGGGGTAGAGGAAGGTAAGGCAAGCGCCCTGGTATATCTTCTCGAACCCGCCCTCTGAGAGCGATACCGTATGTACCGGGAACCTCCAGAGCGTGGCGGGGGGGTCTGAGGCTATGGAGAGCCCCACCCCCGTGTACGTGTCTATGAGGCCGACCCTTTCCACCCCGGAAACCTCTCCACGGCTCCCGAGGCCGATGTCGGATATGGGCGGGGTCATCTGATAGAGGCACGCCGGGCCGTCGCAGCACGGCAGTATGAAGTTCATCTCCACGGCGAACCCGCACGCACCTGCCCTTGACGAGAGATTTTTTATCCGGTAATTCACCTTGAAGGAGTTATGGACTCCCGGGATTATCTCCTTGGTTATAGACACGTGGCCGCCCCTGACCTCGCCCTCCCTTGTGAGGACGAGGCTTGCGCCCTTGACGTCAACATCATATCTATTATTAGAAAAATCTCCCAGGTCATTATATTTATTGCTATAAATGGAGTCTAAAGTTACATCAGGCGAAAGAAAGCGGTCTACAAGGGAGACCCTCCTTGCAATGTCGTACTTGAGGTACCTCTCAAGCCCGTCCTCCTTTACGAGCACGACGTCATGGATG
Source organism: Deltaproteobacteria bacterium (assembly GCA_016234955.1). Classification (GTDB taxonomy): domain Bacteria; phylum Desulfobacterota; class GWC2-55-46; order GWC2-55-46; family GWC2-55-46; genus JACRLF01. The sequence continues at coordinate 7,463 of JACRNN010000162.1, forward strand.
GACCTCGTCCCTTCGGCCCCTTCATCGCCCCCGGTCTTGCCCTTTTTCTCAAGCTTGTGGTGGTAGCCTTCGAACCACCTCGACAGAGTATTGGAGAGGTTTACAGCCCTCGGCTTGAAGTCCAGTTCCACCAGGCTGCCGCCGTTATTGGGGCTTACGAAGAGGTTTAACTCCCTGTTCCTTATTATCGCCTCGTCAAAGCCGTCCGCGTCCATATCGATAACCGTTATTGACGGCCCATCCGAGTGCGCGTGTTCTATCGAGGCGAGCTTTTCAGCCTCTATCAGGTTCCTGTAGACCTCGGTCCTCAGGTGCGGCAGATAGAGCCCGCCGAAGACGCCGTGCCAGTAGGCGTCGTTGCACTGGGACTTGAAGAGATGGCGCTCCGCGTCC
>JACRNN010000022.1 GCA_016234955.1 Deltaproteobacteria bacterium
CAGGCAAAGGGCAAGGCCACCCTCAGGAATTACGAGTTCAAGATATTCAATTATACGGAACCGGAATGAAATCGAGGAAGAGATCGATAACGGCCGAGTCCAGCATCAAGACGCAGAAAACAAGCCCTGTTACGCAAACCGCGCCCGGAAGGGACGTATCCGCCGCCCTGGCGCCGGAACGGAGGGAGCGGGAGTTTTTCAATAAGAACGAATATGTCCTGGACTGGCTCGCCGGAGAGGAGCGGAAGATATTATCCCCGCTCCCCGACATGGAAAAGAGGCTCGACACGCTCCTGACCACCCTCCATAAGGAGAGAAAAAACGTGCTTCAGTTCAAGATAAAACAGAGCAAGCCCTGAAAACGGATAAAAACGCCGCGCCGCCCTCAACCCCTCCCCAACCTCCAGGCAAGAATTGACTTGATAGAGCCGTAAAAAAAATATATTATATTGAAATAGCTACCCGTTTTAATCGAGCCAGGCCCGCTCCGGTGGACTTTTGCGGCGGTATACCAGGACGCAGGGCAGTCCGTTGAACATGCATAGCGAGCGCGAACGATTACAAAAATCCGGTACAAGCCGTAAACATAAGGAGAGACGCAGATGGACCTGGACTATCAGATAATGGATCAGGACTTCAAAAAGGAACTGCTGGACATACTCTACGCGAAATCATTCCGCTACGACCCGGCAAAGGGGTTCACGCTCGCGAGCGGAAAAAAGAGCGACGTCTACATCGACGCCAAAAAGACGGTCTTGAGCTCGCACGCGATGGAGCTTGTCGGGTTCGCCTTCTTTCAGCTCCTGAAGCTCGCGCCAGTGGACGCCATAGGGGGGCTCACGCTCGGGGCCGACCCGATCGCTTACGCCGCGGCGCTGGTGTCCACCATGCACGGGAAGTATATGGACGCCTTCATAGTGCGAAAGGAGCCCAAGGGCCACGGCACCCAGCAGTGGATAGAGGGCAGCCTCCAGGACGGGGTGGACGTGGTGGTGGTCGAAGACGTCGTCACCACCGGCGGCTCGGCGATAACGGCCGTTAAAAGGGTCAGGGAGGCCGGCTACAACGTAAGGCAGGTCCTGGCGCTCGTTGACAGGGAAGAGGGCGGCAAGGAGAACATCGAGAAAGAGACCGGCTGCAAGTTCTACGCGCTCTTCACCAAGTCCGACTTCCTCGAACTCCACGAAAAGAACGAGAAGAAGAAGGAGGCCGAGGCGAAAAAGGCCGAGACAAAAAAGGGCAAGCCCGATGAAAGGCCGTTTTTTTAGCGGGCCGCTGAAAGAGTTTTCTGGGGGAAACTTTCTGTAGAAAGGTTTCCCCCAGACCCCCTTCAAAGATTTATAGTTGCCGGGGATACCCTCCCCTGTTTTATCGGGGAGGGTATCCCCGGCAGAAACTGTAAATCCTTGAAGAAGGTTTGAGAGAGGCTCTTTACAAAAAGGTTCTCTCAAAAGACTTTTTCAGCGCCCTGCCAAGACCACTGTCCTCTATCGCTTCGCCCTCCTATTGGAGGGCGAAGTTTTTTATACGCTGTGCAAAATGGCCTTATAAGACCCTCCCCCTTGTCCCCTCCTGTCGAGGCAACACAACACGGTAGGATGGTAGGATGGGTTGAGCGTAGCGAAGCCCATCATTGCTCTGCGGCAAGCCGCGGGCCTCGCGCTCGCTATGCATGTTCATTTGAGAAAAGGATTCGAATGACAGACCGGTTATCTCCCGTGGACAGGATCGTATTCGCGCTCGACCTCCCTACGCTCGACGAGGCCGTAAGATACGTCAATCTCTTGAGGAATCACGTCGGGGTATTCAAGATCGGCCTTGAGCTCTTTTGCGCGTGCGGCCCGGCGGTCGTGCATGCGGTGAACGAGAGGAGCAAAGGCGCGGGCGTATTCCTCGACCTGAAGTTCCACGATATACCCGCGACAGTCAGGGGCGCGATAAGGAGCGCGTCGGCGCTCAAGGCGCGGTTCATAACCGTGCACTGCGACGAGGGCCGCGGCCTCCTGAAGGCGGCGGTGGAGGGCAGCGCCTCAGGGACCAGGGTGCTCGGGGTAACGGTACTTACGTCCCTCTCCAGGGAAGACTTTACCGATGCGGGCATAGACGCCTCCCGGTTCTCTGAACCGGCGGACCTGGTCATGCACAGGGCGCGTCTTGCGAGGCTTGCCGGGTGCGCCGGGGTCGTCTGCTCCGGGCTTGAGGTTGGGGCGGTAAAGAAGGAGTTCGGCCCGGACTTCCTAACGGTGACGCCGGGGATAAGGAGCGCAGGGGAAGACAAGGGCGACCAGAAGCGCACCGTCACCCCGTATGAGGCCGTTTACAACGGCGCGGACTATATAGTGGTGGGCAGGCCGATAAGAAACGCCCCGGACCCGGTAAAGGCGGCTGATTCGATAGCAGGGGAGATAGAGAGGGCGCTTAGGGACAGGGAGGGGAAAGGCGTATAAGTTATAACCTAATCAACCTTAAGAAAGAGGTGCTTCTTGAGCCCGGTAGGATGGGTTGAGCGAAGCGAAGCCCATCAATTCAACCCGCCCATCACGCCACGTTCCTGCGCGATTTGCCGTAGGGTTTTATGCGTTCAAGCATTCCGGGTTTTCTGGCGCTTATCCTGTAGATGTCATACTGGTTTTGAAGATTAAGCCACAACTCGGGGGATGTCCCGAAATACCTCGATAGCTTTATAGCCATCTCCGGACTTATATTCCTCTTTTCGTTCACTATCTCGTTTACGGTCCTGAAGGTCGTATTGACCTCTTTTGCCAGACGGGTCTGAGACAGCCCCAGAGGCTTCAGGAAATCCTCATCCAATATCTTTCCGGGATGCGTCGGCTCTCTTTTAAGGTTATGCATAGTTATCTCCTGGCTTAGTGGTAATCGACTATCGCCACATCATATGCGTCGGAATCAACAAATCTGAATACTATCCTGTATTGATCGTTTATCCTTATGCTGTATTTGCCTTCGTGCCCGCCCTTTAATTGTTCCAGCCTGTTGCCGGGCGGAGTTTTTAAATCCTTGAGCCCTGTTGCCGCGTTCAAATAATCCAGCTTTCTGAGCCCTATCTTGCAGACAGCCGGGGGGAGTTTCCTGCTTTTACCCGTAGAATACAGATTGGCGGTTTCCCTGTCGGCAAAGGATTTAATCATGTTATTACACTATAACACCTAATGTTATAAAAGGCAAGGGGATTTGCACAGCCCCATAGGATGCGCTTCGTTCCTCAGCGCATCGTTCGCGTTAGTGCACGGGCGAGTACGGGCTTTTTCTTTTGGGGACTTTCCTAAGCCTTCAAGGTATAACCGCACAGTCAGGTGGCCTTTCCTCCATATCCCCCCTCACTCCCGCGCCGTAATAATGCCGTTCATCACTGGGAAATATCCGTTAAAGAGGATCGGCACGCCTTCGCCGCCGGGGATAAGCTCTTTTGTGGCCTGGATGTGGAGGTGCGGCTCCATGGAGTTCCCGGAATTTCCCACGTTGCCGAGCGGTTCACCCGCCTTTACGTTGTCCCCCTTGCCTGCGTGCAGGCTGTTGCCCATCATGTGCGCGATAAGCACATAGACCCCCTTGCAGTTGATGATGACGTGGTTGCCGGCCGGGTTGTCCTTATAATTGCCCTTGTCCCTGGGGTCATCCGGCGCGCCGTCGGACGACCTCACGACCATGCCGTCGCACGGGCTGTAGACCGTATCCCCGAAGATGGCGTAGCTCGAGAGTTTTTTCGGGAAAAGGCCGTTGGCGCGGTTCCCGTATAAGTTGAGCTTCACCAGGTCGACGGCGTACCTCTGTGAGGACTTGAATCCGTGGAAGGCGTTGAGAAGAAAGCCCGACCCTCCCTGCATGACGTAATATCTCCCGTTTTTCAAGGGGAAGGAGAGCTCCACCGGCTCCCCGGTGTAGTAGCGGCCTTTTATCGCGACAGCGCAGAGGAATATGAACAGGAAGAGGAGGGCGGCCTTTATCGGCCCGGACTTGCCGTCTCTTTTTACGCGCGAGAATATGGAGCGGCGCTTGAGCCTGTAATGGGACTTCAAGACCGCGAGCAGATAAAAGAAGACCGCGGCGTATTTGAGGTAGTAGCTGAGAAATAGCCACTGTCCCGCAAGGAGGATGAAGAGCAGTGCCGTCCCGGCCACGCCGGCGCTCAGGAAGAGGCCGGCCCTGTTCGCGCAATTCTGCTTCCATAGCCAGCGTATCGAGGCCGCGCAGAGCCCAACGGTAAGGAACGCCAGAAATCCTATGAAAAGCCTGGTAAGCATCTGTCAGGGTCCTGTGAAAATCGGCGTTTTCCGCTATCGCCTCTTCCTCGCGTACCCGAGGTAATTTACCGAGGTATCCGCCGAGATCTTGAACTCGAGCCTCAAGGGGTCGTAGCTCATCCCCTTGAGCTCCATGACCTCGGCGTTATTCCCCTCGAGTATCTTTTTAAGTGCAGAGGGCCTTACGAACCTCTTCCAGTCGTGCGTCCCTCGCGGGACCATGCCGAGCACGTCTTCGGCCACGAAGATAGCGAGCATCCGGGCCTTGAAGGTCCTGTTTATCGTGCCGAAGAAAAAAAGCCCCCCGCTTTTCAACATCGAAAGCGAGTCCCGTAAAAAACCTTCGAGGTCGTCGACGTGTTCGAGCACCTCGGCGCAGACGATAATGTCAAAGGCGCCCAAGTCTTGCTTAACGAGCCGGGACGGCGTAGAGACAAGGTAATCTATCCCAAGCCCGGAAGAAGCGGCGTGCTTCTTAGCGGCGTCTATGGCCACGGGTGAGAGGTCTATGCCCGTGACACAGGCCCCCGCCCTGGCGAATTCCTCCGAGAGGAGCCCCCCTCCGCAGCCTATGTCAAGCACCCTCTTGCCTTTTAGCTCCCCGGCCCTCGAGGAGAAGTAGCCGAACCGGAGCGGGTTTATCCTGTGGAGCGAGAAGAGCCTGCCCGCGGGGTTCCACCACTCCTCAGCGTATTTTTCAAATTTATCGGTCTCTGTGGTCATAGCTTATTTTTCCTACTCAACCCCGTACTCCTTCCACCGTCTGTCCACAAGCGCCACGACCTCCTTGTCCATCTCCATCTTCTCCCCCCACTTGCGCGTTACCTCCGGCGCTGACTTCATCGTCGCGTCTATGCCCATCTTGCTGCCGAGGTGCTCGATTGGGGACGAAAAATCGAGGTAGTCAATCGGGGTGTTCTCTATGATGACCGTGTCCCTCTTCGGGTCGACCCTCGTTGATACGGCCCAGACGACGTCGGCCCAGTTGTTGACGTCGATGTCGTCGTCGACGACGATAATGTACTTTACGTACATGAACTGCTTGAGTATCCCCCATATGCCCATCATCAGCCTCCTGGCGTGGCCGGGGTACTCCTTTTTTATCGACACCACGGCGATCCTGTACGAGACCGCCTCCATGGGGAGGCTGAAGTCGACCACCTCGGGGAACTGGAGTTTCAGGGAGGGCAGGTAGAGCCTGTTGAGCACCGCTCCGATGACGGCGTCCTCCTTGGGGGGCCTGCCGGTGATGGTGGTGAGGTAGAGCGGGTCCTTCCTGTGGGTTATGGCCTTGAGGCGGAATACCGGGAACGGCTCCTGCGCGTTATAGTACCCGGTATGGTCGCCGAACGGGCCTTCCGTCCCGACCTCTCCGTGGCGTATCTCCCCTTCGAGGACTATCTCGGCGGAGGCCGGGACTTTAAGAGGCACGGTCTTGCACTCAACCAACTCGATCGATTTCTTCCTCAGCACGCCCGCGAAGTGGTACTCGCCTACGTCCTCGGGCACCGGAGTGACCGCGGAGATGATCGTGGCCGGGTCGCACCCTATAACTACGGCCACGGGCATTGTCCGGCCCTCTTTTTCCCAGAGCCTCTGGTGCGCGGCGCCCCCCCGGTGCCTGAGCCACCGCATTATCAGCCTTTTCCCGTCGAGGTACTGCATCCTGTAGACCCCGACGTTGTACGGCCCGCCTGTTGGGCTTTGGGTCACAACCAGCGGCCAGGTGATGAGCGGGGCAACGTCCTTTGGCCAGCACTTTATTATCGGGAGCATGGAGAGGTCGGCCTCGTCCCCGATGCGCGCCACTTCCTGGCAGGGACCTGTCCTCACGGTCTTGGGGCCGAGGGTGAGGACCTTGCCGAAAAACGGTATCTTTTTTATGGCGTCCCAGAGGCCGTCCGGGGGCTGGGGCCTCTGGAGCAAGGCTATGAACTCCCCTATCTCTTTGAGCTCATCTTCCTCCACCCCGAGCCCAAGGGCTACCCGCTCCTTTGTGCCGAAGAGGTTGCCTACTATCGGGATGCCATGCCCCTTCACCTTTTCGAAGAGCACGGCAGGGCCGCCTCTTTTGACGAGCCTGTCCTGGACCTCGGCCACTTCGAGGTTCGGGTCGACCTCGGCGTTTATTTTTTTTAAGAGCCCCTTTTTTTCCAGCGCGTGGAGGAATTCCCTCAGGTCGTTATAGTGCATCTCTGTCTTCTTTCGATTTGAGTTCTTGCGGGTATAATCGCCGTGGCCGCCGCGGGTTTCCGGTTCAGCCCTTTGGGATGTATATTTACAGTTTTACAGGCGCATGTCGATGACGATCGCGGCAAGGATCACCCCGCCGGCAACTACGTTGCCTATAAAGCCCTTGAAGGCCATCGCCCTCGTCGGCGTTCTTTTAAGGACCGATACTATCCAGAGGAAGATCATCAGTCCTGATGCCAAGCCCCCGAAGTAGACGGGTCCGAGGCCGCTTAAGTACCCCGTTGCCGCGAGGAGAACGGTCATCAGGAGATAGGCCGCATTGAGCGCGGCGTAAACGGAGTCCCCGAAGTATATGGCCGTTGATTTTACGCCTATCTTGAGATCGTCCTCCCTGTCCATGAGCGCGTATATGGTGTCGTACGCTATCGAGTAGCAGACATTGGCAACGAATATCAGGAGCGGGACCCATCCGATAGTGCCTGTTGCCGCCGACCACGACATTACCGCCCCCCAGCCGAACGCCATGCCGAGAAAGGCCTGGGGCCAGTGGCTCACCCTCTTGACAAACGGGTAGACTACGGCGAGGAGGAGGCCGATGAAGGAGAGGGCGATAGTGAGCCTGTTTAAAAAGAGCACCGCGATGAACGATAGGGAGACGAGCGCCGCGAACACCAGGAGCGCTTCTTTTACGTTGAGCCTGCCGTTTGCCAGCGGGCGGGACCTGGTCCTCTCCACATATGGGTCGAAGTTCCTGTCCGCCACGTCGTTTATCGCGCACCCGGCGCTGCGCATAAGGAAGGTGCCTGCGATGAATATGAAGAGGTTCCTAACGGTAGGAGAGCCGTCTGAAGCGATGAATAGGGACCAGAGGGTCGGCCACAGGACGAGCAGCGTCCCGTACTGCTTCGGAAGCCTTACGAGATCCGATACGGCCGTAAGCTTTCTTATCACAAGGGCGTTGGAGCCCATACCTGTACCCATGCTCATCTGTCTTCGGCCTTTATGTTGACGGAGGGCCTTTGTATAAGCCGCGGATTCGTGGGCGAGGGGCGCTTTAAGTACCTCGCTGGCGCGGCCGCCCCTTTTTGTTGCAGGCAGTTTTTCAGACGCCTGTTGCCTCAGGGCACGGGACGACCTCGGGGCTGAATATCTCCAGGACAGAGGCCTTTATGACCCAGTCGTCCTTACCCTGTCTGTTAAAGAGTATGTATCGTCTGGCGGCAAGGAGCGAGGCCGGGTCTTTTCCAACGGCTTTTGAGACGCGCCCGCACTCAACGGTAGCCACCTCGAGCCGTTCCTTGCAAAAAAATATCTTATTCGAGTTCAACACCCTGCCCAGCGGCTCGTTGCTGTATCTTTCGAGTTCATCAATAAGCCCTGGACGCAGGCGCGAGAGCGGGATAAGAGAGTGCGCGTAGACGAGCCTCTTTTTACCGTCGGTCAGCCATACGTCCCTGACTAAGGCGTCTGTTCCCGGCTTCTCTTCGAGGTAGGAGGCCAGTCTCTCATCTAACCTGGTCGTGCCCCTGTGCATGACTTCTACCTCGACCCTGCTGCCGCTGAGGAGCTCAAGCTCAAGCGTCATCGACCCGTCCGAGAGAAGAAGGAGGAGCTGATGAGGCTTCAGGCCCTTGAACTCCGGCCTGCCGCGCTCCTTCTCGGGGTTGAACCAACCCCGCACCAGAGTGTACCATGGGGCTTCTTCCATAAGGGGTGAAAATACCACATAGCTCCTTTTTGGTCAATAAAGGAGTACTTCAGGTTTTTTTAGTGGGCCGGTGAAATATTTAAGGACTACGAATTACCCCGGAGCTTGCCGCGGGGAGGAGCGAGCGAATTACAAACGATAAATTCCTTATTTGAAAATTCTCCGCAACTTGCTACGGGGAATTTTAACCCCGTGGGTCTTGAGCCCTGGAAGGTTTTATAGTCGGCGGTCTCGGCACGTCAAAAAAAAGCCGCAACCAACAGACCCTGTCGGTTGCGGCTTTTATCTCTTTTGTCCGGTCTTTAACTCGCCACGTAGCGGGGCGGGTGATGGTGTCAGCTCTGAGGTTCTTTTTCAGGCGGAGCGGGGGTCTCTGCCGGCGCGGTTTCAGCGGCCTTCAAAAAGGCGTCCACGCTGTATCTTATGGCCGCAGCCGTGCTCTTGTTCGGCCCGCGCAGTATCTTGAGGAGCTTCCCTACATAGATTATCTCATCGGCCGTCATGGCGGCATAATCCGGGGTCCTCTGGTATCCGGCCTCCTTGCCGTAACCGTGGGTCTCTTCGGCAGCCATCATATAGGGCCTGTTCCCGTACTCAGCTCCCCTGCCCCCTTTATACATCTCGCCATCGCCAGAGATGAGCCAATCCACGGAGAGTCCATAGATGTTTGAGAACCTCAAGACCAGGTCCGTCGGCATCTCGCCTCTTTTCTTGTAGTTCGACAGGGCCTGAGGGGTTACACCCAAGACCCTCGCCACCGCGGAGTCGTTCTTGAGTTTACCAGCCCATCTCATCCTTTCGATAATTTCCGAATAACTTACTCCCATTTCAAGTTCTCCTTTTCATTTTACCTTTTGGCATTAGAGATGTATCCGCACTAATAGTAAAGTAGAACCATTCCATACCAGAAAAAGACCTTAAAGTCTATAGGTTTTTAGTGATATATAGTTTTATTTTTTTAACGTTCCGAGAACCCCTATTTTTAAGTCCGGGGAGGTTTCTTTTTAACGTTCCGACCCCCAGGGGGTTCATTCCAATGAGGGTTCATAATACCGGTCGAAGATTCTTCGCGGTTTGGGATAGCGGAGGGGGTCGAAGCCGGTGTTTTTATCAAGACAAGGTGCGAAAAGATTTGGTTCCTATCCTCCAACAGCCTTTTAAGGATTAAACCAGGCGATGCGAACAGTCCAAAACCTGTACACCGATTATGAGTATAGACTATCTGGTTTTTAATGTCAATATAATTATTAATATTATTAAAGAGTTGACGCGTTTTTACGGACGGAAACTCTTTATGGTATTGGGTTAAATATGATATTTAAAAGTTTAAAGATAAACAATTGTAAAAAAGTCTAAAAAAGATGCTTCATAAATTATTTCCTGGCTGTATGTGGGTTTAAAGACAGCCTCTGTCGGCGGCTTATGGGTTTATGCTCTCCACGGTGACGGCGTAGATTTCCGGGTCGACCGCCTTTATTATCCGCCGTTTATTCTCGGTCGCGAGGTCGATGTCCAGGGGCCGGCGGCACGGCCTTTTATGCCTGTCAAGGACGACCGATACCATCGGGTGGATGAGGTCCGAGCGGTTTACGGACTTTATCAGGCCGATATCGCCGTTGCTCAGCTCGACAAGGCTCCCTATGGGGTAGATGCCCATGCATTGTATGAACTTTTCGACAAGCTCCGGGCCGAAGTGGATTTTTCTGCGCGTATACATGAATTTCAGTGTATCGGTCGGCATTATTGCCTTCTGGTATATCCTGTTGCTCGTCATGGCGTCGTAGACGTCCGCGATCCCTGTGATCCTCGCAAAAAAATGTATCGTCTCGCCGGCAAGCCCCGCCGGATAGCCGCTCCCGTCGTACCGCTCGTGGTGCTCTCCGGCCGCATGTATCGACTCAAGCGCGATGAAGCGGGCCGCCGACAGGAAATCGGCGCCGAGCAGGGCATGCTGCTTCATCAGGCTGAGCTCCGCCTCGTTATAGGCGCCGGGCTTATTCAGAAGCCCCTCGGGTATCAGCATCTTGCCGATGTCGTGCAGGATGGCGCCCACTCCGAGTTTAAAGAGGTCTTCCCGCCTCAGCCCCAGATGCCTTCCAAGGGCGATAGAGAATATGCTGACGTTTACGCAGTGCGTAAATGTATAGGCGTCGTACCGTTTCAGATTCGCAAGGCTCGTTATCGCGTCCCTGTTCCGGAATATGCTCCTGACGATATTGTCTACCGTCTTTTCCATCCGTTCTTTTACAAGGCTCTTTCCCATGCGGACGTCGTGCATGATGGTGGTTACGGTGCTCTCCGCCTCGTCCCTTATACCGCGGGCCTCTTTGATCTCTTCCCTGAACCCCACCTCGTCCTTGATATCCAGCGGGTCTTTTAGCGTAAAGGTTTGCGCCTCAACGGGTTCGGCGGGTTTCGCGCACCACCTCCGCGTTTTTTATGAGCGTATTGTTCATGAAAAACGAGCTTGCCCCGGACCTGTTTTTAAGTCCGCAGATATGCATACCCGCCTGAAGGTCGTCTATATCGATCTTTTGGATCATATCCGTATTATTTCAAGGTAGTCTTTCGGTAAAAGGCTGCCTCTAAAAATCAGTTATTTTTTCCGAGGTCGAGGCAGGGGCGAAAATAAAAGCGGAGCATATATGCGAATATGTGAGCATTTTATTTTCGCCCCAACAAAGAGATCAGGAAAAGAGCTATTTTTAGAGGTAGCCAAAAATCAGTACGCGGCAAGCCGTGTAAAATATAAGCAGATTCACTTTTTAGCGTTCTGAAACCCCTTGGGCCTTGACCGGGGAGGTTTGATTGGTATACCCCGCTCTCTTACTATCGGCAAAGATTCAAAAAACTTTAACAAGCACAGCGAGCAAATTACTCCGCGGCTTGGGGGTGCCGGCCCTTTCGGGGCCGTATTGCGAAGTGCTTGAGTTCCATGCTATAATACGCGGCGTGTAGAGCGGCCCGGGAAAAAAATACATGGCGGGGCAGGCAGAATTTTCCCAGTTTCATATGCCTCTTGAACAGGCCGTATTATAATATGTTGATTTCAAAAGATTATTTTTTTACATAATAGGGTGGTACGGTTATTGCATTTTCTTAAGGCATGAACATGCATAGCGAGCGCATTCCCCGCGGCAAGCCGCGGGGAACTTCAACGCAGAGGAATCTTCTTATTGACGGACCCCAACCGGAAAGGAGGTGGTAAAATGTCAATCAGCGGTATTAGCAACAGTCAGGCCTTGAGCTATTTTCAGACGGCTGGAATTTCTCAGAGCGCCGGGGTGGGTCAGGACAGCGATGGCGATAACGACGGAAGCGCTGGAAGCACCGGGGGCGCGGGGGAGGCGCAACGCAAACGCCAGGGCCTCATGCAGGGCGTCATGCAGACACTCGAACAGCTTGGGTTCAATTCAACGACCCAGGGTGCAAGCGCGTCCGACGCCGCCTCGTCGGCCAACAGCGGCAGTGACAGCGGTGGGAGTACGGCCATAAGCCAGGTCGCCAGGAACGCGCTGCACGCGTTCCTGTATGATCTGGCCAATTCGAGCACCCAGGCGTCAGGCAATGTGGCTGGCAGCGGGGGCAACGGTAGCGGCGCCTCCGCCGTTCAGGCAAGCTATGGGAACATAGCTACCAACATGCAGTCCCTGTCGCAGAGCCTCGGCTCGGGAGATTCAACGCAGAGTGGCACATTGAATACCTTGGGTACGGATTTGCAGAACCTTATCCAGGCCCTGGGCGGTAGCGGCGGCACCAGCTCGACGGGTTCCACGTCGAACGGTCAGGACATGCTCCAATCGTTCCTGCAGACGCTGGCTCAGAACCTGGCAACCCAGCAGGGTACGAGCCTCGATGCGCTGAACACGGCCGGAGGTATTGTCAGTACCGTAGCGTAAAGCCATGCCATGCAGGTCGTATGCGGCTGCGCCAGGCGCGCCGTCATATAGCGATAAAAAGGAAGGCCGCCGAGTGTCCCTCGGCGGCCTTCCTTTTTATGACGACAGGTCTTTCTTTTCATGGTGGGCGGTACAGGGTTTGGCCTCGCTCGGAGGCTCCCGCCTCTGTCGCTCCGGTCGGGCCGCCTCACTTGCGGCCTGCCTCCCGGCATGCCTCATCCTCGCTTCTCGCTCGGCCTCCATTCCTCGGCCTCCTGCCTCGTCATTCCGGCCACGCGCCTTCACTTTCGGACGCATCCTTGCGTCCTCATCCTCGCTTTGCTCGGCGTTCAGGCGTTGCGACTGCGTCGCCTTTCGGCGGCATTCAAACCCTGATCGATAACATGGGGTTGATATTATGGTGGGCGGTACAGGGTTTGGCCTCGCTCGGCGGCTCCCGCCTCTGTCGCTCCGGTCGGGCCGCCTCACTTGCGGCCTGCCTCCCGGCATGCCTCATCCTCGCTTCTCGCTCGGCCTTCGGCGGCATTCAAACCCTGATCGATAACATGGGGTTGATATTATGGTGGGCGGTACAGGGTTTGAACCTGTGACTTCCACCGTGTGAAGGTGGCACTCTACCGCTGAGTTAACCGCCCGTATGGATTTCCGGAGAGCATGAAAATGATATAGGAAGCCTCCCTCAAAGTCAAGAAATACATTGAATAATCCGCCTTAAAACGGTATATTTTTAAGATAATGAGGTTCCTCGGTCTCGACCCCGGTAAAAAGACAATCGGCGTGGCGATAAGCGATGAGATGGGCCTGACAGCCCAGCCTTTTGCCACCATAAAAAGGACGTCGCCTGCAAAGGACCTCGAGGCAATTGCCGCGCTCATAGAGCAGTACTCCGTAAAGCATGTCGTTGCGGGGATGCCGGTGAACATGAACGGCACCATCGGCCCCAGGGGCACGGAGACGCAGAGGTTTATCGAGTCGCTCCGGGAGAAGACCGGGTTGCCGGTCACGGCCTGGGACGAGAGGCTTTCAACCGTAGCCGTAGAAAGGGTGCTCATCGACGGGGACGTGAGCCGCGCAAGGCGCAAAGAGGTAGTGGACAAGTTGGCCGCCGCGTACATCCTCCAGGGCTATCTCGACAGCAGGAGGGTTGCGAGCTGACCGAGGCCTCCATCAGTTGCGGCTTTTTCAGCGGCCTCTTAACAGGTTGCGGAAGAAGTCCCCAAAGTCATCATTTTATCAGCTCCGAGATTCTTCACGGAGTTGAAGCTCCCCGCGGCTTGGGCCTATGGGAGCTTCAAGGCCCGGCCACTTAGGCCAAGGATATCCGCGATGCGCGTGCGCGAGCGACTCGGTACATTAGCCATAATATTCCTGACGGCCTTGAGCCTTCTTTTCACCCACCTGTATATCGCCTTCTATTCACCTGTCTCCCCGAATGCGGACAATACGGTGACATTCAACATCCAGAAGGGGACCGGGTTCAGGGTGGTCGCGTCCAACCTCAGGGACGCGGGGGTTATAAGGGACCCAGAGAGCTTTATTTTCATTGCGAGCATCCTGGGCGCTTATAAGAAGGTAAAGGCCGGCGAATATGAATTGAGCGGGGCCATGACCCCCATGGAGGTGCTCGATTCGCTCGTCAAGGGCAAGGTCAAGCGCCACCTTGTCACTATCCCGGAAGGCTACAACCTGCAGGATATAGCCTCGGCGCTCGAGCGCGAGGGGCTTGCGGATAGAGACGAGTTTTTATCGAGGGCCACGGACAGCTCCTTTGTCCGAGCCGTCGGGGTCGAGGGGCCAACCTTTGAGGGATATCTCTTCCCGGACACGTATGCGTTTACCAGGGGCATGGCCGTTGACGAGATAATCACGAAGATGGCGGAGCGGTTCAAATCGGTATACTTCTCCGAGTTCGAGGCCGAGGCGACGAAAAAGGGCGTGGGCATGAGAAAGCTCGTCACCTTCGCCTCGATCATCGAAAAAGAGACGGGCGCGCCGGGGGAGCGCGGGCTCGTGTCCGCCGTCTTCCACAACAGGCTCAAAAAGGGGATCAAACTCCAGAGCGACCCTACCGTAATCTACGGGGTAAAGGATTTTGACGGCAATATCAGTAAAAGGCATCTCGCGGCGAAGTCGCCTTACAACACCTACGTCATCTACGGCCTGCCGGCCGGGCCGATAGCGAGCCCGGGCAGGGCCTCGCTTAGGGCCGTATTGAACCCGGACGAATCCGACGCCCTCTACTTCGTATCCAGGAACGACGGGACCCATCACTTCTCAAATAAACTCAGCGACCACAACAGGGCCGTCAACCGCTACCAGAGGCATATGAAGAGCTCAGGCCAGGCGATGAACAAGGGCTGACAGCGGCGGAACCCACCTAATCCCTAAAGAAGCTCCTCTCAAAAGGCATACCCCGACCCTCTGATCCCGAAGCAATCGATTGGGCGCAGTTGCGTTTTAGCGGGCGTCTGCTATACTCCCATCATCTGGATTACCTGAATTTTAAAGGTGGCCGAAAATAGGGCCATAGGCCGTAGGATGCGCTGAGGAACGAATGGTACGATTCGCTGAATTGCACCCAGTTTACACGAAAGGAGCGATACTATGACCGAACAGTCCCATGCTGAGAAGAAGCGCGGGTCAAAACCCTGTCTAAAGGTGGACTCCTTCGCCGAGTTGATGAAGCACGAGAAGGAGATCTTGGCGCGTATCGAGCGCACGCCCAATGGCGGACACCTCTTTCTCATTCATCCGTTCATGTTGCTCCGGGACATTGGCGTGGAATTGTCCCAATGCGCCGAGCAGGAGATCCGACAACATGAACCGCGCCTCACCGGATTGTCCGCCGTGCCCTACCACGCGCTGAAGAACAGCAAAGAGAAACAGCGCGTCCGCTTCCACTTGCGTGGTCTGTTTGAAAGGAGTGAAAAGCCATGAGCCTCTTAGCCGGATTCGACCTCGTTGCCGAGATATCGAACGAAACGATTCGCAAGCTACTGAAGAAAAATTTGCAAATTGGCGGGAAGCCGGTAAATCCGCCGTTCGAATTGAGCCTGCCCATTTCCGGCGGCGGGGCGAGCGGCACCGCCCATCTGATCGTGACCGACTTGCAACTTGACCTCAACGCCGATGACACTATCACCCTGACGCTATCGTTTGACCGAACGTCAGTGGTAACCACGGCGCCATTGCCCTTGACCGTTTGCCCGCTCGACGGCAACATCACCATCACCGCCGCGCTTCAATTGGTCAATGCCGGTGGCTCGAATCAGCAAGTGTCGGTTAATATCGGCGCAGCCACCGTGGCAATCAACTGGTCGGCGACGGCCAACCAGGAAATCACCAACGATCTATCCGGTACGCCTATTATCACCCCTGCAACATTCAATGCGTTTGTAACCCAAATGTTAACGAGCTTTGTTCACAGCGTCGCCGCGCCGACTATTCCACTTGCCTTCAGTGTTGTGCCGGGGGCAAACGGCTCGCTTGCGCCTTCCCTTCAATTCGAGAAGCTCGAAGTTCACTGTATTCCCAATGCCAACCGCAGCAAACAGGCGCTTGGCATCTTTGGCATCCTGCTGGTCGTCAACCATTCACACGGCAATCACAGCCAGAAGACATCCACGGCCATCACCGCGGCGCACGATGGCGTCTGCATCAGCATCGCGCCGGGGGCGTTCCACTCGCTCGTCTTTTGCCCCGCCATCGCTAATGCTCTGGGGACCGATGTAGCCCATCTGCCCGGCTCCTGCGGTTCCGGGGGCAGCTTTGATACGCAAGGCGTAACGATCAACAGCATCTCCGACAGCTTCGCCAACGGCCATATTGACATTAACGGTTCAGCAGCCAAGTCGGGTACCTGCTACGACGCAAGCGGTACGTTTCACGGCACGCTCACTTTCTCGATTAGTGGCTCTACGCTCACGCCCAACATCAATATGGACGAGCCGGACATAGACGTGTCCATCCCATGGTATTGCTGGTTGGCAGCCGCTCTAGTGCTTGGTCCACTCGGCATTGCCCTGGCGGCAGTTGTTGATACGGTTGGCGACAAGATCGCGAGCAGTCTGGCTGGCGACGCCATCAAGAAGGCGCTGGGGAGCGGCATCCCGGGCGTGAGCGTGGGCGGTCTCTCCGGCGCGTCGTTCAGCAGCGTGGCAATCACCACCGAAGGCATCACCATGCAAGGTACCGTCCCAGTGTTTGTATATCATCCTTTCGTCAAGCCGGCGCTCCACCTGAGCGGTTCGGTCATTACGACGCAGAGTCAGGAGATAGGCAGCGGCATCTTCCACACCACGGTGTATTGTATGAAAGAAGCCAAGGACTACCCATATACCGAATACTCTCAGCAGCAAACGGGTAGCTATAATCTAAGTGGAACGCTGGTCAGTCAGCTACTCACGCCGCATTACACAATTAACGCAGGCGGTCCTGCTGTGCCGCTCACCGGGAACAGTGGCACGATCGAGTTGCCCAATATGGACACCCACTACCCGATGCCGTTGGCTCAAGGTGGCACCGCCATGCAGCAGACGGTACACATCGGCTATTCCATCTCAGGCACAAGCATTCAGCTCACTAATGTGCCATCGGAAGGCAACTATGGTTTCTACCTCAAAGTTACTGCGACAGACTGCAACGGCAACCCGGTGCAAGACGACACTCATCACAACCTCAGCACCTCAGTCACCGTGCAGTTCGAGGGAGACCATGTGGAAATTGGCGGTGATTACGCGAAGGATGTTCAGCACTGCCTGATGGTTGCACTTAAGGAGATGATGAAGACGGTCCCATACCCGTACCCCAGGATACCCCAGTGGCCGCCGCTTAATTATCCGCTGCCGGAAAGTCTGATTGAGTACATCCGTGATTTGGTCGCCAGCGGATTGCCGCAAGCGGACGAAATCTTGGTCGCCAGCAAAATCGCGCACGGCAACTCGTTCTATCGCGCCATCTTCTCTCCGGCAGCGAGTCAACCAGGATTGCTCAAAGAGAAGGTTCCCATCGCCGCGAATCAGCAACAGATAGCCAACATTGCGCTCGAACTGATTAATGTCAGTCAGCGATTGCTGAGCACTGGCAGTATCACCCAGAGTGCCGAGATGGTGGGCGGCCTCGCCGATAGGGAGATAAAAGGCTAACGAAGCACCAACAGGAACGCAGGGGCGAGTGGCACTCACCCGATGTCGAAAGACGCCGAGGCATCGGGTGGCGATGTGGTCAAAAGCCAAAGGTTCATCAGTCCCGGCAATCCTTCGTGTCAGCCAGCCGCCGTGTTTAGGACAACGGCGACTAACAAGCGCGTCCAGCCGACGTTGCTCCGTTGCGCTTCGCGACGCGGCTGAAGCGCGGCGTTCGAGCATCTGAATGACAACTTTTTTTACGCTGGCGGGAGTTACCTCCTGACAGCACTTTTTTGAGCGCGTGGGCTAAACTTGCCGTCAGGAGGAAATTCCCGAATCAGGGGGGTGTATCGTGGAGCCTTGCCCACCTTCTGCCGGATATAGCCATACACTCGGCATCCATAGCCGCGGCGGTTTGGCTTGCGCTCAGAAGCGACAGGGCCCTTCAGTCCGTGACTGTTGAAAAGTCCGCAGAGGCCGTTGCGGCGTAGAGTCCGGGAGTCCGATTTATTGCTACGCTAAAAGACTTTGCCCTTGAATTTCTTTGAAGCCGTCACCTTTCCGTTGGAATCCACGATGACGCCCTCCACCCCATCGAGGCCCTCTATCAGGGCCATTCCCTTTTCAGGGCCGAGCACAAAGACCGCCGTAGAGAGGGCGTCGGCCATGGTCGGGTCTTCCGCTATTATGGTGACGCTCCTGCACCTGTCGGCGGGGAATCCTGTGGAGGGGTCGAGTATGTGGTGGTACCGCACGCCGTCCTTTACAAAGTACCTTTCATAGTCCCCAGAGGTCGAGACGGCGCCGTTATAGAGATCGACTTCGCCGAGCAGTCTCTTCTCCCTCGGGTGCTGGATGCCTATCTTGAAGGGACTCTGACCGGGACCTTTTTTCTGGAAGACCACCATGTCCCCGCCGGCGTGTATTATGCCCCTTTCAACCCCCTCCCTTTGCAACGCCTCCACGGCCCTGCTGACGATGTAGCCCTTTGCGATGCCGCCGAGGTTCAGGACCATCCCTTTTTTCCTGAGGCCGGCCTTCATCGAGGCGTCGTCGATGAGTATTCCCCGGTAGTCCACAAGCGGCAGGACGCGGCCGACCTCCTCTTTAGTCGGCACGTAGCGCCTTTCGCCCGAGTACCCCCATACCTTTCCGAGCGCGCCTACGGTAGGGTCAAACGCGCCGTCGGAGAGCTCCGCGGCCTTTACGGCGACCTTCAGCACCGTTATCACATCGGGAGAGACGGTGACAAGTCCATTGCCTGCGGAGTTCGAGATCTTCGATACGTCGCTCTCCGGCATGTAGCTGCTGAATAGGGCCTCAAGCCTCCTTGTCTCGTCAAAGGCCTTTTCCGCGGCGATATCGAACCGCTTGGCGTCCCCCTCGGCGAGCGTTATCTGGAGCACCGTGCCCATCAGCATCTTCGTGTAGGTTACGCTCTCACGCTCCCTCTTAAGATAGAGGGGCATGGCAAGGAGCACGGCTACGGTCAAGGTCACGATGGCGTAGGAGAGGAGACGGCGCACCTTTTTATCCTGATTATCCATTGGGCGGCTTATTCGCTGACATGACGCTTTTTTTGAAATTTCAGGGGTTTCGGAACGCTAAAAAAAGCCGGGCTAAGCAGCCCGGCGCGGTTTTACGATAGGGTGTTGGGTTCTTACCCGGCAGGTCAAAGAGCCTCAGGCATTGACGTTAAAACTCCTCTTCTTCCATCTCGCCCTTTTCCATTATGCCGAGGCCGGATTCTTCCTCGAACCGTCCCCGTATCTTCTGCTCCTTTTCGCTTCGTGACTGGCACTCGATGCACACGCGCGTGAAGGGCAGGGCCCTCAGCCTGTCCTCGGCTATCGGCTCCCCGCACTCCTCGCATTCGCCGTAGCTGCTGTTATTGATGCGGTCGAGCGCGTCTTCTATTTCCGCGAGCTTCCCCCTGTCGCGGTCTCCGAGCATAAGGGTGAGTTCCCGCTCCCTTTCGGTGCTTGCGATGTCGTATATGTCGCCTATCTCGAACTTGTGGCTGTCGCTCTCGCTCTTGACCTTGTGGGAGACTTCCTGGAGTATCCTGCTCTTGGCTTCAAGG
>JACRNN010000163.1 GCA_016234955.1 Deltaproteobacteria bacterium
AAATACCGAAGCGGGCAAGATTCTCGGAAGCCGCATAACGCCGCGTTTTTCAAGGCAAAACGGGAAAACCAGCCACAAATCAAGGCGTTATGTTTTTCAGTCCTTTTAGACTTTCACGGCGGTAACCCGGGTTCGAATCCCCGTGGGGACGCCAGATTGATCATATTTAATGTTGTCAATGACCTTTCCGGTTTTCAGTGTCGCCTGTATCCTGTAAGTGAGTTTCCCTTGATGCTCTGTAGGCGTGAATATTACCCTTCCTTCAAGCAACCCCTTCAACGCATCTATCGCAGATTCAACATTCCTTCTTAAGAGACTCATCGAGTTGCCGATTATGTCCTTAACAAGCCCCGCATCTCCTTTTTCAAATTCATCGAGATTAAGCTTCAGTAGTTTGGGATGACTGACTGTCCTGAGATAACCTGACTTTTATTCCTTCCCCTAATCCCTCGTCATTCCTGAATAATTTCTATTTTACCTTAAGTTGTCTTCAATCGGTAGAGTCATCTGATGCAAGGTGGAATCAAATCAAAGAAAAGGCCCGGAGACACACTTTGGGCACTACCTGTAGCTCTAAATTCAGGCAGACTCTAACATATGTGCTGGACCGATTCTTGGGGCAGGCCAGGGCTGTATGTGTAGAAAATGTATACAAATATTGCGCACATGTCCAATCGCCCTACCATAACTTATCGTAAAATAAGGGAAAATTTTTTGGCATGGAACTTGTATTCATATATACAGGTTGTACCGGTTCCTTGTGTTCCATTGTGAGGATTCATGAAAGGGGCGTATATGGCGGCAAAATTTTTTGTAGCGATAGATTTTGACGGGATGATAACCGGCGCCGATATAACCGACGCGGTCATACAGAAGTTCGCGAGGCCGGGCTGGGAAGATGCCGAGCAGAGGTGGGAGGAGGGGCTTATCGGGTCGAGGGAGTGCCTCTTTGAGCAGATGGGTTTAATAGACGCGCCAATGGACGCCATACTCGAATACGTCGACACCTTCACCATAGACCCCGCCTTTCCCGGGTTCGTGGAATTCCTGCAGAGGCACAGGATACCGCACGGCATTGTAAGCGACGGCTTCAAGGTCTTTTCAGAAAGGATACTGCGCAACGCCGGCATAACGGAGGTGCCTATCTATGCGAACTGAAGGAGGAAGGCGGGTGGGTCAAGACGTACTTCCCCCACTCCAGGGCAGGCTGCCCCTCGGGGGTCTGCAAGTGCATGGTCGCGGAGGAGGCCGGAGGGGGCGCTCCCGTGATACTGATAGGGGACGGCAGGAGCGATTTCTGCCTTGCCGGGAAGGCGGCATATATCTTCTCAAAGAGGAGGCTTGTGCGCCACTGCATGGATAACGCCCTCGCGCATACCGCCTTTGAAACGTTCAGCGACGTCAGGAAGCATGTGGAGATATTCGTAATGCACATGAGGAAGGGCCGCCATGCCGCCGAATGGCGGCATCAATTGCAACTCACCCTGGAGACAAAGATATGAAAGTAACGGACTTAACGCGGCCCGGCGAACAGGAGCTATTGGAACTCGAAAGGACGTACTGCTCCTTCGGAGACACGGTCCATTACATCGAGCTCCCGAAGATTTTTGAAAGGTGCGAGGGCTCATGGCTCTTTGACCTTGAAGACAGGCCTTACCTCGACATGCAGATGTGGTACTCGGCCGTTAACTTCGGGTACAGGAACGCGGATATAGAAGAGGCGCATAACCGGCAGATGGCAAGGCTCCCGCAACTCGCCTGCCAGTACCTCCACAGGGAGAAGATAATGCTGGCCGCCATTGCCCCGCGCTTCTGGCTGCCGACCATCTCAAGCGACAAGGACGGCGTCGTAGCCGGGGCATATACGGCGGGCCAGGATGCGCTCGCCTATCATTCATACACCCTCGACGTAGACTACGGCGCCGCAAGCTCGAGGTTCTATTACAACGCGGCATACGCATATGATTACTTCTACCCCACCTTCACCATTGAGGCCCATAAAAAGCCGGTCCTCTATTCCAATTTTTTGAACAGGGGCGACTACTACGAGGAGAACAGGAGCTATTCCTTCAAGGTCTCGGTCCCGTTAAACCGGATGGAATCGAAGTACTCCTTCATCCTCGGCTACATGTGGCAACGCCGGAGCGCTCTGAGCGGACTGGACGGTGGAGGCGACTTCAACGGCGCGGGCGTATTCCAGGGAAGGCGCGGTAACGTCTTTGCCGGTATGGATTTCTCGAACACCGTCAGATACCCTTATTCGATAAGCCCCGAGGAGGGGCGCACGGCAAGCCTGCTCTACAGGCTCTATTCAAAAGCGATCGGGAGCGATGTAGGCTCGCAGGAGTACGTCCTTTCATATTCGGAGTACCTGAGACCTTATTCCGAAGGCTACAGGCACGATGTGATATGCCTTAAGCTCAAGGGCGGCATTTCCGCGGGCGAGAGGATAGGCCGGCAGGCCTTCCAGCTCGGGGGCGATGCAAGGGTTGACCTTACGCTCGGCTATAGATTAAAGGTCACCCCGGCGCTTGGCGTAGCCCACGGGTTCAACCAGGACGGCGAGACGAGGGTATACTTTTTGATTTATTCAAGCCTGTAGAAGCTCCTCGGCTGTCTATGCCGCGTCACCCACGATAAGGTGGAGAAAAGCCTCTTGTCTTTTGTCTTCCTCAAAATCCCCGCGGGTACGCAAGGTTTAAAAAAAGCGCCGTCAGGTGCTTTTTTAAATTTCATTTCGCTGAAAGTTCGCCGCGCCTGTTAAAAGAGATTTGAGATTATGAGGAGGAGTCCCGTTAAGAGGTGCGTGATTATTACGGATTTGATGGATGGAAGGAGCCTTCGCGGGTTGTCATGGTTTTTAAAGAGGCCGCAGACCCCGGGAACAAACACGAACGCGGACAAAAGGGAGATGAGAGAGAGCCTGGGCATGACGCCGCAGATAACCCCGGCTATCACGCCAAGGTATGTACATGCGGCAAGAAAGACCATGCCGTAGCGCGCCGAGGACGGCCCCAGCCTCACCACAAGGTTCCGTTTGCCCGCGTCTCTGTCCGCCTCATAGTCCGGGAACTCGTTCATATATAGCAGCGCGGCTATAAGGAAGGAGACGGGCAGGGAAGTAAATAGCGCGTTGAGGCTGCACCCGCCCCTTGTCTGCACCATGTATGAGCCGATGACCGTCAGGACGCCGAAGTCGAGCCCCACAATGAGCTCTCCGAGGCCTCTGGCCGCGAGGAATAGAGGTGGAGCGGTGTAGAAAAAACCGGTGAAAAGCCCGAACGCGCCAATGACGAGCAATAGCGCGCTTGTCTTGAGTACGAGATAGAGCCCGGCAATGCTGCCAAGCAGGATTAGGACTGCTCCGAACCCTATCGTCCGCGAAGGCGAGATCAAGCCTCTCTGTATGAAGCGGCTCCCGCCGGTAAACGGGGTCAACGCGTTCTTATTTATGTTGTCGGTCCCGTTCCTGAAGTCGAAATAGTCGTTGACCACGTTCATCCCGGCGTGGTATGAGAGGGCGGCAAATAGGGTTATGATGAAGTTCAGGGCGTGGAAGGCGGCCGCGTCATGCCAGGCAACGGACGCGCCGACGGCCACCGGTATGGCTATCCCGGGCAGGAACTGCGGACGCGTTGAAAGGAAGTATGCCTTCAGTCTGCTCATATCTGTTTTATAGGGGACTGTCCGTCCGTTCAGGGTTGCCATACCTCACAGGGCGGGTTTGGCAAGCACAGCGAGCGAATCTCAATAGATAAAGTACCACATGCACGCTGTGTCTTCAAAAGGGAAAAAATAAAGGCATTGCCGAAGGCAATGCCTTTATTTTCAACTACTGCGGCTGTGAGGAAGGTGTTACTTCTTTGCCGGTTCAGCGGCTTTTTCGTCCTTCTTTGCCGGTTCAGCGGCCTTCTCCGTCTTCTTCTCTTCCTTCACTGCGGCCTTCTTCGCCTTCTTGGCCTTCTTCTTCACGGCCTTCTTTTCGGCCTTTGTCGGCTCGGCTGACTTTGCCTTCTCGGCGGAGGGGGCCGTCGTGGCTGCCGGCTCGGCGGCCTTCGGGGCGTCTGCCGCCAATACCATGCCGCTGAACGATACTGTTGCGAACAATGCTACTGCCGCGATTAAAGCTCTCTTCATTTCTGTACTTCCTCCTTAGTTAGGCTATTTTAAAGAATGTGATGATATTGATTAGCACATACTATGCCATCTATTGTAACTACCTTGAATATAAGGATTTATATGGAAACCGGCTGCCCAGAGGGCGCCGTCTTTAACCCTTTTGGTGCGTGAAATGTATCTTTTGGGATAAGGCCGCAGGGTGGTGGGGAGGGGAGACCCGGATTACCGCAAAGGCATGGAGAAAATGACCATAAGCACGAAGGTCAGGTACAGGCAACCGTTCAGGACAAGGTGCATGGAGGATATCTTTTTAACCCTTACCGCCAGCATGTATAGCCAGACCGCGGCGACTATCGTGATGACGCTGCTCGCGACCACGGTCGGATTTATCGTCCAGGGCGTAAGGAATATCCCGATAGCGGGCAGGAGGCTCCCCTGGAAGACCATAGCCCCCGTTACGTTGCCCACGGCGAGCGTGTCCCTGCCTTTTTTCATCCAGAGGACGCTGTTCATCTTCTCGGGGAGTTCCGTGGCTACCGGGACTATCAGGAGCGAGAGGGCCATTACCGGCAGATGGA
>JACRNN010000164.1 GCA_016234955.1 Deltaproteobacteria bacterium
AGTTGCCGTTCCTGACGTTGCCGTCCGGGTCGATATCGACGTCCGGGGAGGTCAGTTTTATGACGCCCTTGTCTCCGGCCACGGTGTCGCCCTGCCTGGTCATTAAGCTCCCGTCGGAGCCCAGGACGAAACTCCCGTCCCTCGTGTACCTCGGCCCGTTCGGGGTATTCACGACGAAGAGGCCGTCCCCCCTTATCTCCACGTCAAGGCGCCTGTCGGTCTGCTCGGATATCCCCTGCGACATATCGTTCACCACGCCGCTCACGGCGGCGAATGTCCTCAACCCCCTTGCGTCCGGCATGGAGTCCTCGAATACCGGTTTCTGTTTCTTGTAGCCCGCCGTATTGACGTTGGCGATATTGTCGGAGAGTATCTCTATCCTCTTTTCCTGGAGCGCCATCCCCGAGAGCGCCACGAATATCGACCTGTCCATCCTGCGTCCTCGCTTTCCTGAGAGGTTAATACTGCAACACGCGTGCCAAACGTAGAATGGCTTTATTTCCCTTGAAATACGGGCGATTCAGGCCGGCGCCGCGGACCGTACTTCCATGAAACGCCCCTGGCGACGGGAATATTATTCCTACCAAGTATTTTTTGCCTCGATGTCTTTTGATGAGGTTCATTGCCGGGCAGGGCTTTAACGACGTCTTGCGGCGCGGGGCCATGCGGAAATACCTCCAAACGCACAGGGGAAATCGGGTCATGGGCATGGGGGTGAGCGAAGGACACATGGAAACCGTCAGGCCCTGTAATTCTTGAGCGCGCTGACAAGCTCCGCCTCCCCGTTGAGCAGGCCGAGGCTCTTTTTCACGTCTTCGGGGTCCAGGCCCTTGTTCATCATCTTCATCGCCTTGAGATATACGTCGTCCGAGAGCCGGCTCGATGTAGAGGCCTCCATGCCCCTGGCCGCCTCCTCGGCCTTTTTGATTATGGCGTCGAGCCTCTTCCTCTTCTGCTCGATGTCATTCTCATAGAGCCCGATGGCCGCCTCTCTCTTCTCAAGCTCGGCCGCCATATTCCTGAGGCTGTTCATCTCATCTTTGAGCACCTGCGTAAACTGTGGCGCCTCGGCGGACGACCCGTTGGCCTGAGCGTCGGCGGCCGTCTCCGCGCTCTTCCCCCTCGATCGCATAATGACGTAGATTATCCCCGCCATCAATATGACGTCGGCCACGAAAAGCGCTATGATTGAATTATCCATATGACACCCCTTCCAAGCGCGTTGCTTTAAATGGCTATATAGCACTGCAAGAGGCGTGCCTATTTGTATTGATTTTCCGGGAATTTGGAGGAGTTTTTTGCGGAGAAAGGGAATTCCAGGGATTTCAGCTGTAAAACTCGACGTAGTGGCCTAAAATCTCTTCTATCTTCATATTGATAACGTCCATGCAGGCTCCATCTATCCTCAAAATGTCCGGCAAATTGCCGTATTCGACGTTGTTGACGTCGGTCTTCCTCCATCCTATGCCATTTTTTTGGCACATGATGTCAGCAAGTCTGATGATAACGGCCAGGTTGTAGAGCACCCTTTCCTTTACGAGCTCTTCGTAATTGTCGAAGTATTTGAGGAGAAGCTCGATGGATTCCGGGAACCCCCACTTCTTTATTATCATGGCGCCGAGCTCCCTGTGAGAGAATGCGAAGACCTCCAACTCGGCGGCGGTGAACTGGACGGAGTCGTTGTAGACCCGCTCCATGACCCTGGCGAATTCATTCGGGTATTCGTTGTTCAGCACCACCTTGCCGATGTCGTGGAGAAGCCCTCCGATGAAGGCGTCCTCCGGGTCCGCCATCCTGGCCTCCCTCGCTATTATGGACGAGATGAGCGCCGATCCGATAAGCTGGTCCATCAACATCCTCTCCGCGAGGCCGAACCTCTTGTAGACGTTCTTCATCGACGTGGCGACGACGATGTTCCTGACGGAGTTGAGCCCGAGCCTCAATATCGCCTGGTTGAGGTTCTGGATGTTCCTGTACCCGCCGTAGAACGCGGAGTTCGCC
>JACRNN010000165.1 GCA_016234955.1 Deltaproteobacteria bacterium
ATTCTGAGGAAGCACGTTCACTACGTTCAGTGTAAACTCCGCGACCGAAGAATCTCGTAACTTATTGATTTTATAGACGTTGAGATTCTTCGCTTTGCTCAGAATGACATGCTATTGCGAATTAATCAGAGGTTCCTTAATTGTTTTCTTTTTTCAGCGTTCTGATACCACCGTGGCTTTCAGGCCCAAGTAGGTCTCATTTTTTAGCGTTCTGACGCCCGTGGCAGTGAGCCAGGAGAGAAGCCTCACTTCCCCTGCATCTTGGCTGTCAGCACTTCGAGCACCGAGTTCGGGACCTGTTCGTAGTGCGCGAACTGCATCGTATACGACGCCCTGCCCTGGGTCTTTGACCGGAGGTCGGTGGAGTAACCGAACATGTTCGCAAGCGGCACGTTCGCGGCTACGACCTGGAAGCCGCCCCTTGAATCCATCCCGAGGATCTTGCCCCTTCTGGAGTTGAGGTCCCCTATGACGTCTCCCATGAACTGCTCTGGGACGACGACCTCGACGTCCATGATGGGCTCGAGCAATATCTGCCCGGCGTTCCTCATCCCCTCCTTGAACCCCATGGACCCGGCTATCTTGAAGGCCATCTCAGAAGAGTCGACCTCGTGGTAAGACCCGTCATATAGCGTCACCTTCACGTCCACGACCGGGTACCCGGCGAGGCTCCCCGTGTCGGTGGCCTCTTTGATGCCGTTCTCGACGGCGGGGACGTACTCTCTGGGTATGGAGCCGCCGACTATCTTATTGACGAACTCGAAGCCCTTGCCCTTCTCGTTGGGCTCGACCTCGAGGTAGACGTGGCCGTACTGGCCCCTTCCGCCGGTCTGCCTGATGTACTTGCCCTCGGCCTTGGCCTTTCTTGTAATCGTCTCCCTGTAGGCGACCTGGGGCTTGCCGACGCTGGCCTCGACCTTGAACTCGCGCAGCAGCCTGTCCACGATTATCTCGAGGTGAAGCTCACCCATGCCGGATATGATGGTCTGTCCGGTCTCCTCGTCGGTCTTTACCCTGAAGGAAGGGTCTTCTATGGCGAGCTTCTGGAGCGATACGCCGAGCCTTTCCTGGTCCGCCTTTGTCTTGGGCTCTATGGCTATGGACATGACCGGGTCCGGGAAGTCCATCGACTCAAGCAGTATCGGCTTGTCCGGGTCGCAGATGGTATCGCCAGTGGTGGTATACTTCAGGCCCACCGCGGCGGCGATGTCTCCTGCGTAGACCTCTTTGACCTCTTCGCGCTTGTTGGCGTGCATCTTAACAAGACGCCCTATGCGCTCTTTCTGGTCCTTTGTGGCGTTATATACGTAAGAACCGGCGTGCATGAAGCCGGAATATACCCTGAAGAACGTAAGCTGGCCCACGAACGGGTCCGTCATTATCTTGAACGCGAGCGCCGAGAAGGGTTCCGCATCCGAGGTCTCTCTCCTGTCCTCGGCGTCGGTTTCGGGGTTGATGCCGACTATGGCCGTTACGTCCAAAGGCGAAGGCAGGTAGTCCACAACGGCGTCGAGGAGGTTCTGCACACCCTTGTTCTTGAAGGAGGATCCGCAGAAGACGGGGGTTATGGATATGGATATCGTCCCCTTCCTGATAGCCTTCATTATATCCTCCGCCGATACGCGGCTCCCTTCGAGGTACTTCTCCATTATAGTCTCGTCGAAGTCGGCGCAGGCCTCTATGAGCTTCTCCCTGTACTCCGCCACTTCGTCCTTCATATCCGCCGGTATCTCGTCGTACCTGTATTTGGCGCCGAGGGAATCCTCGTCC
>JACRNN010000183.1 GCA_016234955.1 Deltaproteobacteria bacterium
GTTGTCTATGCGGTAGGATATCGCCCGGTCGGTGAAAAGGGACGCGAAGCACTTGCCGCACGCCTCCCTGAGGGCGTGGCGCCCGCGGATGTTGAGGTAGGTCTCCTGCTGGCCGGCGAACGAGGCGGTCGGCAGGTCCTCCGCGGTGGCCGAACTCCTGACGGCCACGTCCGTGTCAGGGCCGTACTCCCCGCAGAGCCTGTCATACGAGGCCGCTATCTCCGTCCAGACATCGTCCGGGACGCCGGCGCCGAGGATCAGGTCGCGCGCCGCTTTGCCGCGGATTGCGAGGTCGGCGACCTTTGCCTTATCCAGGCCTTCCATCGCGCGTTTAAGCCCCTCGATGATGCCGCCGGACTCTACAATCCGCCGATACGCCCCGGCGGTTATCGCAAAACCGTTGGGGACCTTGACCCCTTTGGCCGTGAGTTCACGGTACATCTCCCCCAGGGAGGCGTTCTTGCCGCCGACCACGGGGATATCTCCTATCCCGATATCCTTGAACCAGCGGATATACCCGGCGTCTTGCTTCATCGGATATTCTTCCTTCCTGTTTTAATGTTTCCTTCGGGTATAATTCCTTAAAGCAAGCTTGGCAAGCTATGAGCGTAAATTTCTTCGCGTTAATTATACATCATATTGCTTGAATTGGGTGGCCGTCGCGGTCTCGCGGATTTCCGGTTGAATCGATGGGAAGCCGGAACCCTTCCCATCGGTGCGCCCCATCCCTCGTTTCCAAAGACGGAGAAGGGGTTGGCCCTGTCGGGCCAACCCCTTCCATATCCGTGGGAATATCGATCGCCGTATCCTTAAACCGGCCAGAAACCCATGGGTTTCTGGCCCGGCAACGGCCCACGCCTACTCCTCGACAGTCACCTTTCCCATCATCCTCTGGTGGATAAAGCATATGTAAAAGTACTCGCCAGGTTTTTCAAATTTAAACTCCCAGCTCTGCCCGTGCTCCACCTTCGGGGAGAATATACCGCCCATGCCTATGAAAGGCATCGATGCGAAGATATGCCCATCCTTATCGTTGTTGACCCATCTGACGGTCTCGTCCTTTTTTATGATTATATTGTCAGGCTTGAAGAAGTTCTTCATCTCTCCGGCGGGTTCGGGACACTCGACGACATGCACGCCGTTGACGGCCGTTGAACGCACGGCGGGAGAGAGCTTTGAATCGAAGCTCTTCTTTTTTACCGTCTTGAGCGGCTCTATGTCGCCGGTAGAGTCCTTATAGAGCTTTGCCATGAGCTCCGCAATGTAGTACTTGCCGTCCACGTCCTCCTTGCTCAACCCTGGGGCCGCCGCCTCGTCGAGCAGGGCCTTTATCTCGCCGGGGACCTTGTCTTTGTTGGCGTCGATGACCGCGGCGGCCTTGACCGGGTCGTTTTGCTCAAGGGCGGCTGTGAAATCCTTCATGACCTGCGATTCGGCGCAATAGCCCCCGGTGCTTAACGCAAGGGCCGTCGCCGCCGCGAAGAAGAAGCCAAGCCACAGACTTTTACGCTGCATAGCCAAACCTCCTTGTGTTGGGTGCGCTTTTTTGGTGTTCCGGATACCCCTGCTTCAATCCTCAGGGGGATCATTTTTTAACGTTCCAAGACCAGTTGGGTGCAAGTATTGAAGCTCCCCTATGCCTAAGCCGCGGGGAATGCGCTCGCTATGCATGTTCATCGGAAACCGCGTAAATCGAGCGCCTCCCTTGACTTGCCTCTTCCAAATAGGATATCGTATTCATCCGGGACTTTTCAAGCCCACGGGCTCCCCCGGCATAAACCCCATTTCTCTGTGTATAATAGTATGAATACAGCGCCCGAGGCCAGCAAAAAAATATTGAAGCGCCACCTCGACGAGCTCTACAGGACCTTTGACATAGGGTTTCTCTCCTCTGACCCTCTGGAGTTCGTGCATAGGTTTACCGCCGCCCGCGACCGCGAGATAGTAGGGCTACTGGCCTCGTCGTTGGCCTACGGACGTGTGGAAGGCATAAAAAGGAGCGTTGAGCGGGTCTTGAGCGTAATGGGCGGCTCCCCCTACCGCTTCACCGCCGGGTTCGACCCGCGCAGGGACTCCGCCCTCTTCTCGGGCTTTGTCCACAGGTTCAACGACGGCCGGGACATATCGTGCCTCATATACTTCGCCAGGCAGATGATAGAAGAGAGCGGGGGTATAGGGCGGTTCTTTTTGAAAGGGTACTCAAGCGGGGATGACAACATAAAAAAGGGATTGGCGGAGTTCTCCGCAAACGTCCTGGCCCTCGATTCCTCCCCGATATACGGCAAAGGAGCGCTCCCCAAGGACGCGGGGGTGAGGTTCTTCTTCCCTTCGCCCCTGAACGGCAGCCCGTGCAAGAGGCTCAATCTATACCTTAGGTGGATGGTAAGGAGGGGAGATGCGCTCGACTTCGGCCTCTGGAAGGAGGTCGACTCGGCAAAGCTCATAATCCCGCTCGATACGCACGTGGCCAGGATATCGAGGAATATAGGCTTGACCGCGAGGGCGACCCCGGACTGGAAGATGGCCGAGGAGATAACAACGGCGCTCAGGGGACTCGACCCTGAAGACCCGGACGGAAAAAGTACGCCTCATTCCTCACTCCTCGACTCCTTGCATCTGTAGCTTTTTGAGCAACCTGAATGAACTCTCCCAGGGCCAGCGTCCCCCGGCGGTTATGTTCCCCCCACCAAGCTCAATAGCGGGTTTGAGGCCCGCGGGGGCTCATTCCTGTCCCTAAAATCTCTTTGACATAAAGGGAGATATGGTATAATATTTACCGTCTATACCGTAAAAAAACTATAGTTTTTACCCGGCACATGGGGTTCGTAAGTGCGCGGCGGATAAGGATTTTTTAGCGTTCTGAAACCCCGTGGGCTTGAAGCTCCCCGCGGCTTTTCCGCGGGGAATCTTCGATATGTAAGGAAACAATTTCTATTCGCTCGCTTGACCCCGCAGCAAGCCGCGGGGAATGCGCTCGCTATGCATATTCAAGTCCGGGGAGGTTTCATTTTTTTAGCGCTCTGAAACCCTATGGGCTATCAAGCACCGGGAGGTTTCATTACCGGTTCCTCCGGGGCCGTGTGCTTGAGTCGAGGGGGCGGCCCGTTTTTTACCAGGGCCTTTATAACGGAATTAGGAGCGGAGTCAGCCATGCACATCCAGGAAGTGTTCGACCTGATAAAAGATGACGTTAAAAAGATGGAGGAGGGTTTCAGGAAGAATCTCAACTCCGACGTCTATCTCGTAAGCAAGGTCGGCGAGTATATCCTGAACAGCGGGGGCAAGCGTTTCAGGCCTATGGTGCTCTTCCTCTGTTCAAGGCTCTGCAAATACAAAGGCGACAGGCATGTCGCGCTGGCCGGGGTAGTGGAGTTCATCCATACGGCCACGCTGCTGCACGACGACGTGGTCGATAACGCGCGCTTGAGGAGGGGGGCTGTCTCGGCCAACACGGTATGGGGGGACGGGGCGTCCATCCTCGTCGGGGACTATCTGCTCTCAAAGGCGTTCTCGCTCGCGGTGCTTCACGGAGACATGCGCGTACTCAAGGTGTTATCGCATACTACGACGAGGATGGCCGAGGGGGAGGTGCTCCAGCTTCTGAAGCACAGCGATGCGGCAACTACGGAAAAAGAGTACCTCGACGTGGTCACCAACAAGACGGCCGTCCTGATATCGGCGGCGTGCCAGGTGGCGGCCATAACCGGTGGGGTATCCCTTGAGAAGGAAGTGGCCCTTGCCGGCTACGGCATGGGGCTCGGCATAGCATATCAGCTCATGGACGACTGCCTCGATTACGTCTCGACGGATGAGGACCTCGGCAAATCCATAGGAAATGACCTCAGGGAGGGCAAGGTCACGATGCCGCTCATATACGCTTCCACGAAGGCGACGGAGGCCGAGAGGGCGCTCATAAAAGAGACCCTGGAATCCGACGGCGAGTTTACGGATACGAGGCTCAGGGAGATAATAGCCATTATAAATCGGCACGGCGGCATAGAATACTCCGTAAACAGGGCGCGCGCATACGTGGAGGGGGCCAAGAGGCGCCTCGACGTATTCGAACCGGATACCGAAAGGGCGGCGTTGCTCGCTATAGCCGACTTCGTGATAGAGAGGACCTGTTAGCCTTCAAAAAGGCGCGCGGCGCTCTACAGGGCGCACTATCAGAGTTAATAAACTGATAACCTGCAATTGGGCCGCCGGGGGCGTCAGCCTGCGGCAGTATCCTCATGGGTAAGTATGGACAAGAGAGAGAAGGCAGGAAGGGTACTTGACATACTTGAAAAGCAGTTCCCGGCCGCCCGGAGCACACTTGAGTTCGCCAACCCCCTGGAGCTTCTCATAGCCACCATCCTCTCGGCCCAGGCGACCGACAAGCTCGTAAACAAGGTTACCCCCGCGCTCTTCAAGAAGCGCCCCTCAGCCCGCGATTACTCGGAAGCAGACCTCAAGGACCTCGAAAAAGATATAGGTTCAATAAACTTTTACAGGAACAAGGCCAGAAATATCAAGGCCTGTTGCGGCATTATAGCAAGCCGCTTTGAAGGCAAGGTCCCCGATACCCTCGAAGGGCTGACCCAGCTGCCGGGGGTCGGCAGAAAGACCGCGAACATAGTCCTCGGGAACGCGTTCGGCAAAGACGCCCTCGCGGTAGATACACACGTCAAGAGGGTGGCCCAAAGGCTCGGACTAAGCTCATCCGACGACCCGGACAGGGTGGAAGAAGACCTCCGCGGCGTGATACCGGGGTCCAGATGGACCGAGACCACCCACCTCTTCATCCTCCACGGCAGAAATACCTGCAAGGCCTTGAAGCCCGGGTGCCCGGAGTGCGCCTTACAGGGTTTGTGCGCATACTACAAG
Source organism: Deltaproteobacteria bacterium (assembly GCA_016234955.1). Taxonomy (GTDB): domain Bacteria; phylum Desulfobacterota; class GWC2-55-46; order GWC2-55-46; family GWC2-55-46; genus JACRLF01. Next base: position 4,867 of record JACRNN010000183.1, read on the forward strand.
GCGAATGTGTGAGGCCGTTCGGGATTCTGACGCTAAAAAAGCCGGTCATCTTCACCTATTGATAAGGGTTTAGCGTCAGACCGCACTATGCCCTTTTTGTGACACAGGTTACTTTACGGTCTGGCTGACGTTGATATAATCTGTCTGTGTGCAAGATAGTAATTCGACAGGCCTGGCAAGTGGGCTGTCATGGGATTCCAAGATATCTTTAAAAAAGTTTCTGAGCTAATTTATTGAAATTTAATGTGTTTTTAATTTTTTTCTGAAAATGCCGTTTTTTGTCCTTTACAAAAAGTTTCTTTCATTCTATTATTTACAAAATTCGATATCAGGAGTCCTTTCCAATGGGATTAAGAAGGGCAAAGAGAACCGTTTTAATCAAAGGCTCTGTCTTTGTCGCCGGAGCGCTCTTTTTAAGCTCAATTCTCTTTAGCGGCACTGCCCATGCCATACACAAGGGCGCCGGGGACCTCGTCTGCGGCAACTGCCACACGATGCACAACAGCCAGGGTGGAAGCTCCCTCGGTGGGTTGGCCGACGGTTCGCTCATACTGCTCAGAGGCCCGGTCAGCACAAGGGCCGAGGTACACAAGTTCTGCCTCCAGTGCCATGCCAGCAACGGCGTCAACGCGAACGTCCTTCAGCCCCCGCGCAACGTTAAGGCCCCGAAGGTCTGGTCTTCGGCTGCATGGACCTCGGACGACGCCTTCAACCTCATAGGCTCGGCCGGCAACTTCTCGCCGGAGCTCGATTCGACCTGGAACGCCACCACCGCAAGTATGCTCGGCAGGGGCCACTCCCTCGGCGCTACCAACGTGACCCCCCCGGGCGGCGACGCCCCGATAGCCGAGTTCTCATGTATAAACTGCCATGACCCGCACGGCACCGCCGACCCGGCGAATGCGAATATAAACATCTTCAGGAACCTGAGGGTGAATCCGACGGGGGCATCGGCATACAGCGGCATTAAGTTCGTGAACAATCCCACGTTGCCGTACCGCGAGCACCATAGCTACGTCGGCGGCGTTAACGGCGCCTACTTCGGCGGTACGGAATTAGACGGCGGAGGCAACGTCATATGGCCCGTTTACAGGGGGACCCTGACCGGCGACCCTGTCACCGACAGCGCGAACAGCAACTCCTACGGTACTGGATGGGACGATGGTCTATATCCAGCGGTAGCGACCATGTCCAGGTGGTGCGCCCAGTGCCATGACAAGTGGCATGAGGCCATATCGACCACAAACGGTCCGATATGGGGGGCGCCTACCGCGGAATTCGCCGCAGGCCCCGGACCGGATTGGAGAAGGCACCCTGTGAACGGTATGACGCCAAGGGCCGCGGCGCAGGGGTGCGCTGCCACTTGCCATGTATCGCTCCTGGATAGATCGAATTACAATTTGACGTTGATCCAGGCGGGCAAAGGCCTGCCTGTTACGGCCAGCAGCTACTACAGCGCCAATGCGTACTATCTGCCGACGGACACGACAGGGGCCGGAGCGGGCTTGATGGACACCCCTGTGAACGGCGACAACCACAAGGTCTTCTGCCTGTCCTGCCATTTCGCGCACGGCGGGCCTTATAACGACAACTTGAGGTGGGATTACACCCAGGTCGTCAGCACCGGGGACCAGACCGGCAACGGCGTGCCTGTGACAAAGGGCTGCCAGCTTTGCCACAACAGGGGCGGTTAGAACCCGCACTAAATGGAATTATTAAAAGGGCATATCCATACGGATATGCCCTTTTAATTTGCCCTTCAGTTAGTAGGGTGGGCTCCGCCCACCAAGACGGGTAAGGCGGGTCACACCCGCCATCATACCAGATAAACCGGGGATGCCTTGCCAAACTATCGTCGCGCCGATGGGCAATCGCCGCGCAGGTATCCAAGACGGAGTTTGGTGAATGATGTGAAACGGCGGGTGTGACCTTCCGTCTTTCACGGCGAAGAGCGCCCAGCCGTCCCCGTGCCTGAGTAGAGAGCTTGTCGGGACCTGCAGTAACAATCTGTATAACAATTGCCTTTTCCAAGAAAAAAAGGGCTACGGAAACTCCGTAACCCCTTGATTTTATTGGCGCGCCTGGCTGGGCTCGAACCAGCGGCCTACTGCTTAGAAGGCAGTTGCTCTATCCTGCTGAGCTACAGGCGCGTATCGACTGGATAAGGTGTTTTAATGATAAAGCGGGTCTTTTGATTAAAATGGTCGGGGCGAGAGGATTCGGCTTCTGCTCGTCGCCTTCCGGGCTCCTCGCTCCAGCCACGCGCCTTCACTTCCGTCCGCGTCCATGCGGGCTGATCCTCGCTCCGCTCGGCGTTCAGGCGTTGCGACTGCGTCGCCGTTCAGGCGTTGCGACTGCGTCGCCGTTCAGGCGTTGCGATTGCGTCGCCGTTCGGCGCCTTCGAATCCTCCAATAACCCTTATCTAAGGAATCTCTGATTTATTCTCTCCCTGCCCTATGATATGATTACACGCATCACGCGGCACGGAGGTTGACCGAATGCGCCAACGGACATTTGCTGAAAGCGGCTTTGAGCGTTATCGTAAGCAGACCCGGCGTGAG
>JACRNN010000184.1 GCA_016234955.1 Deltaproteobacteria bacterium
AAGCTTCATCGGGAGCCTGTACTGCTCTATCTTCTCCCTGCATATCCTGAATGCCTCGCTTTCGCGCTCGCTGTTGAAGCCTTGGCGCTCGATATCGACCGCGTCGGCCTTCCTGACGACCTTTTTAAGGGGCCTTGTTAGCGCCGCCGGGTCGGCCTCCCTGGGGTTGTAGACCACGGTGCCCATCCCGAGCCCCCTGTCCACCTCTATGATGACGACGTCCATGGGCTTGAGATCGAAATCATTACTGTCAAAGTCGTAGACCTTGCAAGCCTTCTTGAACCTTACACCCACAACCTTAACCATATATTCAACCCCGTTATAGACGTAATAGCGGATGCCTCTAAAAATTGCTCTTTTCCCCGATCTCTTTGTTAGGGCGAAAATAAAAATGGACACATATTAAGGAAGCTCTGATTAATTATGTTTTTCTGTCATTCTGAGGAAGCGTAGCGACCGAAGAATGACAGAAAAACATAATTAATCAGAGCTTCCCTAATTTTTAGAGACAGCCTAATGGCGACGTTCCGTCGCGGATCAGGAATATAAACCGCCGCGGCCCGAAAGGCGCATCAGCAGCACCTCCATGACAAGCTGCTTGTTCAGGTAGCGCGGGGGCGTGATATCACGCCGCGCCTTCTCTATCGCCGCAAAGGACCCGAGGAGTATAGCCGCGTCCTCATCCCCGCCCTGGGCGATAAAGTCCGAGATATCGCCGTTGACCACTAAATGTCCCGCCCCTTCGCGGGTTACCAGCCTGTCCCTGTACCAGCCCTTCATGAACTCGAGCATCTCCGGGAGACCGTCCATTTTGGAGAGATCCTCGGCGAACTTCAACAACTCGTCCGTATCCGCCGCCGCAAGCGCCGTAAGCCTCCTCAATATCTCCCTCCTCGACTCATGCGCGCCCTCGTCGACGTAGCGCAGGGCCTTGCTTATCGACCCACAGCTCAACCGGGCAACGGCTTGCGCCGCGCCCTTTTCCACGCCCCTCTCGCTTACGAGCACGGCGCTCACCGCATCATCCGGCAGGGGGCGGAAGTTTATCCTCTGGCACCTGGAAAGGATGGTGGGCAGGAGGTCCGAAGGCCGCGAGGTTATGAGCATGATGACGGAGCCGGGCGGGGGCTCTTCGAGGGTCTTTAAAAACGCGTTGGCGGCCTGTGGCATGAGCCGCTCGGCGTAGTCCACCACAACCGCCTTCTTCCCTCCATCTATCCTGTACCTGAGGAACTCCTGGATATCCCTTATCTGGCTTATCCGTATAAGCCCGGCCCCGTCATAGGCGTTCTCCAAGAGGTCCTCCCTCTCCTTGACCGTGGGCCATACCTGGAGGATGTTGGGGTGCGTGCCCGCGTCCATCATCCTGCAAGACGCACAGACCCCGCAGGAATCCCCGTTGAAGCCTTCGCAGTTCAAGGCCCTGGCGAACTCCAGCGCCGCAAGCCTCTTGCCTATGCCATCCGGCCCGGAGAAGATGAAGGCATGGGCCACCCTGGAGTTCAAGATGGCGTTCTTGAGCGCCGCCATCTCTTTATCGTGGCCTAAGATATCTTTAAAGGACATTTTTTTAGCGTTCTGAAACCCCACGGGTTTAAATTCCACGGAGGGTTCATTTTTTGCGTTCCGAAACCCCTTGGTTTAAAACGCCACGGAGGGTAATTCATTACTCATTCAGGCCCCGGCCTTCTCTACAATATAACATATCTCCCTGTGTATTGTAGAGATTTCACCTCCGCCGTCAACGACCTTGACCCTGTCGGGCTCGGCCTCGGCGATCCTCAGGTATCCCTCTCTCACACGCCTGTGGAAAGAGACGTCCTCCTTTTCAAAGCGGTCCTCTCTTGCCCCTCCCTCCTTTGACCCTATCCTCGACCACGCCCTCCTGAGCCCCTCTTCAGCCTCGCAGTCGATGAGCACGGTGATGTCGGGCTTGAGCCCCCCGGCGGCCAGGAGATTGGCCCGTGATACGGCATCGAGGTCGAGCCCACGGCCGTAGCCCTGGTATGCAAGCGTCGAGTCCGTGAACCTGTCGCATATCACGGTCGCGCCCGCCTCAAGCGACGGCCTTATGACCAAACTGACAAGCTGCGCCCTGCACGCCTCGTAGAGGAATAGCTCGGCCCACGGGTCCACCGGCTCTTCGGAGGAGTTCAAAAGTATCGACCTTACCCTCTCCCCGAGCCGTGTCCCGCCGGGCTCCCTCAGAGTCAGGACCTCCATCCCCCTACCCTCCATATGCCTTTTAAGGAATCCCATCTGGGTGGATTTGCCGGAGCCCTCGATGCCTTCGAATGTTATGAAAAGAGCCAAAAAAACCTCCATCCGCCGCAGGCCGCATATTTTAACATGCTTATGACAGATGCCCTGCTGAATATTACAGTAAATATAAGGGCTAAGCAAGGATTATACGGATGGGGCGGTTCTCAGACAGGATTTCTGCTTGACATTCTACAACTTGTCGAATATATTATCAGGAGAGGGCTTTGACTTATGGAAAAGAACGCTAAGGAAGGATACGGGAAGGTGTTAGGGCGTCTGGAGCAGGAGATACTCGATGTCTTATGGAAGAGCGGCCCCCTTAACGGCAAGGAGATATTCTCCGATATAAGGCATAAGAGGGATATAGCCCTTACCACGGTGTTGACCGTGCTTGAGAGGCTCGCGAAAAAGGGGCTCGTGAGAAAGACCAGGGGAGAGAGCGTCTACCTCTTCGAGGCCGCGTACTCAAGGGAAGGGTTCGCAAGGGAGGTCTCTCAAGAGGTGCTCAAGTCCATATTCGATATATCGAGGAGCGGGGCGTGCGCCTCTTTCGTGGATATGCTCGCCAGGGTAGACCCGGTCGAGCTTGAGGAGCTTTCATCCATGATAGAGAAGAAGAAAAAAGAGCTGGAAAGTATTACAAAGGGATAGTTGGAATGCCGGTGATGCTCCTTGTCATATACTTTGGCGCCTCCGCGGGGACGATATTCTGGTTCGCCTACGGGCTTCCGGGGCTTATCTCGCTCACCTCGGCGATAGCGGTCTTCTGCCATAGCCTCCTTATAAGGTGCGCCGCATACGGTGAGGTATTCAGGCTCGCGTTTTCCTGGACCGGCGGGATACTGCTCGCCGGAGGGGTTTGCTACGGCGTCGCAAAGGCCATTGCCAGGCTCGCAAAGGCCCATAGGGCGATAAGAAGTCTCCCGAAAAAAGGCGCCGGGTCCGTCGTCATCGTCAATGACCCTTCCAGGATAGCCTTTACCTTCGGGCTCTTGAGGCCGCGGATATATATTTCCACCGGGCTCCTCGAAGGCCTCGACAGGAAAGAGGCGCGGGCCGTATTCCTCCATGAGCTATGCCACAAAAGGGGCTTTGATCCCCTCAAGCTGTTCCTTCTCTCGGTTCTCAGGGACTCATTCTCCTACATACCTTTGATAAAAGGTTTCATCGGACACGCCATAGCCATGAAAGAGCATGAGGCGGACGATTCGGCGGTATCGAGGATGAAGGAGCCCTTGAGCCTCGCCTCCGCCCTCTTGAAGCTCGCCTCCTTGAATAACGGCGAAGGCCTTTACGCGGCGCACGCCTCCATAAAGGGGACTGACGGCTTCGTGGCCGGCAGGGTCAGGAGGCTTGTCGGGGATAGCGGCGGGAGCCCGCGCTTTTGCCCTTCGATGAAGACGGCGGTCTCAAGCGCGATAATAACGCTTACCCTCGGCCTCGCGCTCGTCTGGCCGGCAACGGCGGCCTTGCCCAAAGGGCATTGCTCTACCACCCACTGCGCCTCACACTTTGACAGGCAGGGGGAAGAGTGCAAGGCCCACTGCTCCAGGCAGTCCCACGCGGGACACGGGTAAAAATTTTTTTGGGTTTATATTCTACAAAGCGTAGAAAGGGGAATTGGATATGAAATCCATGAAAATTGCGGTGTCTTTATTAATTCTGTTTCTTATCTCGCCGGTCATGGCAAACGGATGGGAATCTCCGGAGAAGACATCCGGCGGGATCAAGGCCACCCTGAAGATAGACCTCGAAAAGTCGATGGTCGATCTCTATCTTAACGACGCCGCATCCAACAGGCCGGTAACGGGTGCGCTGGTAAAAGCCGCCATCAAAACGCTGGATGGGAAAAAAATAGAGAAGGAACTGATAGGCATGCGGATGGGGGAGGCGTTCTCTTACATGAACACCCTGGAGATGTCAAAAAAAGGGAAATATAAATTCGAAATCAAGGTCGACTCCGGCGGAACTAAAATCCCGTTCAGCTTTTTTTATGACGCAAAATAACGACGGATAAACACGGATAACAAGGAGGTGGCGGTTTGATGCCGGGTTCAAATAGGATGAGGAGATTTCATTTCCTCCTCTCAGCGGTATTGTCGGTCTTTCTGACGGTATCCATGAGTTCTCCATCTGGCGCGGGTGAGCCCCTGACGCTTGTTGGGCTTCTCGAAGAGGCGCGGGCCAACAACCCGGAACTGAGGGTATTCAAGGAGCGGGCCGGGGCGAAAGAATCGAGAGTAGGGGTTGAGGGCGCGCTCGACGACCCGACCCTGAAAGTGGAAATGATGGACCTCTCGAAAAGTTACCCCCTGAACATCGCGCCGGGCAACGCGATGCTCACCCGCTACACGGTAAGCCAGATGTTCCCCTTCCCCGGCAAGCTCTCCCTGAAGGAAAAGATCGCCGTGAAAGAGGCGCTCTCGGCCAGGGCGGAACTTGCCGCAAAGGGGCTTGAGATAGAAAGTTCCGTCAAGGAGGCGTATTTTGAGTACGCCTTCCTTGTGGAGGCCGTAAGGGAGACGGAGGAGATAAAAGCGCTGCTTATTAATATATCAAGCATAGCCGGGGTGAAGTACTCCACAGGGCAGGCTACGCAGCAGGACGTCCTGAAGGCCCAGGTGGAGACGACCATGCTGACAAACGATATCATAACCCTCGACGCGGAAAAGGGCGTTGCCGCGGCCAGGCTTAAATCCCTCGTGAACATGGGACAGGATTCGCCCCTTGGAGAGCCTGCCGGGTTGTCAAAGGCAAGGGCCGTGTTTGACGCCGCGGCGCTCATAGATACGGCTATAAAGAAAAACCCGGAGATAAGGATGGCGGAGTTTGACGCCGAGGCTAACGAACTGAATGTAGAGCTTGCGAAAAAGAACTATTATCCCGACTTTATGGTGGGGGCCGCGCCCATTCAGAGAGACGGCAGATTCGACAGCTTTGACGTCATGTTTCAGGTGAATATCCCTATCTGGTGGGGTAAATACGACAGCCGGACAAAAGAGGCGTCCGCGGACGCGCAGTCCTTGAAATGGAAGGCGCTGTCTCAGAAAAACCTTAAAAGCCTTGAGGTGAAAGGGGCCGCCGTGCAGGTGGAGGCGTCGGACAGGATGCGGTCGCTCTATGAGACGGGTCTCCTGCCGCAGGTGGAGCTCTCGTTCGAGTCGGCGCTGAAGAACTACGGGGCGGGCAAGATAGACTTCATGACGCTGCTCGACGCGGAACGCCAGTTGAAAAGGACAAGGATAGAGTACC
>JACRNN010000185.1 GCA_016234955.1 Deltaproteobacteria bacterium
GACGCAGAGCTTCTCATTGCCGCACGCCTTGAGGAACGTGTCGTGGAACTGGTTGTCGAGCTTGAAAAAGCCCTTTACGTCGTCCCTGTCGGCGTGCTTTTTCATCTGCGCGTTGAGGCTCTCGAGCCGTTTTATCTCCTTATGGGTGAGCGTCCGGCATGAGGTCCGGGCCGCAAAGCCCTCGAGCAGGCTCTTTATCGCGTAGAACTCGCGCACGTCCCTGTCGGTGATAGGGCTTACCACCGCCCCCTTCCTCGGCGTCACCGTTATGAAACCCTCGGATTCGAGCTGGCGGAATGCCTCGCGTATAGGGGTTCTGCTTATGCCGAAGCTCTCGGCTATCTCCTGCTCCGGCACCCGCTCACCGGGCTTGAGCCGCCCGGTTATCACGGAGTCCTTTATGAACTCCACTATCCGCTCCCTCAGCGTGAGCGGCTTTTCCGTCGGGTAATCGAGAACGCGAACTTTTTCCATATTATTATAGCCGGGGTTTTGATGGCTGTGCCTTAAGTCCGGAACAGGCGTGTTTTTTTGACAGGCTGCTGAAAAAGCCCCATCTGCGGTGTCGTCCGACCCGCACTGCTCGTGCGGGTGGACCGGCTCGTCACTGCGGCGTACAGGACAAGTACGCCTTCCCATTGCAATTGTAAAGACGCAATGGGAGCCCTGCCCCACTTCTCGACTCCTCGGGGTACCCATGCGAGAAGCATGGGTCGGGAACTTTTTGAGCAGCCTGACGTGAGTCCGGAGTTTTTCAGCAAGCTGTCAAACCGCGCCTTTATTGTATATTGTATATTGACTACCCCATTAAAAGTCAAGCTATTTTCCGATTTTTCGGAGAGTTAACCCGCCTATTTTTGAGATCAGGGCAGGTGTGCAGGCTTATCGGCAGCCGTATTTTTGACCATCCGTTCCCAACGTTTGAACATGCATAGCGAGCGCATTCCCCTAAGCCCAAACTGCGGGGTCAAGCGAGCGAATGGAACATAGATACTCCCTTATATGTCGAAGATTAAGCGCGGAAAAGCCGCGGGGAGCTTCAAGACGCGCCCCGGGCGAGCCTGTGATTTCCCTTGTACGGACAATATTTTTGAGTTTTAATATTGTAACAGGCTGAAAAAAATGAAACCGCCCTAACCTGTTAAGGCCGTTGCGCCGTTTTTTCCCCCATGATGGATAGAGAATCTTTCCGAGATATAAGGGTACAGGTCCATATCCCTTACCAGTTCCTCATAAAGAGGTTCGATGAGATAATGAGGGAGGGGATAAACCCGGAGGTCTACTTCGACGAGGTGTCGCTCGAGATCGCCGTGGGCGCGGACTTGAGGAACATCAAGGATGAGTGCGGGAGGAGGGGGCTCACGCTGACGATGCACGGCCCGTACTCCGACCTGAACCCCGGAAGCGCCGACGAGGGGATAAGGACGCGCACGGTGGAGGTCTACGGCAGGGCGTTCGAGGCGGCGGGGTATCTCAACCCAAAGACTATCGTGCTCCACGCCGGATACAGCGAAAAGAGGTTCAAGGGCGATGTGGGGCTGTGGCTCTCCCAGAGCCTCAAGACCTGGCCCCCGTTCGTAAGCGCGGCCGGGAGGCTCGGTATGGTGATAGCCGTTGAGCATATATTCGAGAAGACGCCGCACCCGCTCAAGGCCCTCATGACGGCGGTGGATTCGCCCTTCTTCGGGGTCTGCGTGGACTCCGGCCACTTAAACGTCTTTGCCGGAGGGGGGATGGAGGAGTGGATGAGGGAACTCGGCCCCTTCATTGCGGAGGCGCATATACACGACAACGACGGCGCGGGCGACGACCACCTGCCGGTGGGCGACGGCTCTATAGACTTCCCCCTCTTCTTCAGGCTCCTCAAGACCCACGCCCGCGACCCGGTATTGACCATAGAGCCGCACGGGGAGGAGATGATGATGAGGGCCATACCCGCGGTAAGGAGGCTGCTGGAGGGGCTGTAGGCCCGTCTTTTCACACGGGAGGGAAGCGGTGTGAGAATTGACTTGACGCGCCGTTATGAAAACTGATAGTTTATCTTTACCGTACTCGCAACCGGGTGCCCGTCGATGACATCCTCATCAAGGGCCAAAAGGGAATCCCGTAGGAATCGGGAGCTGCCCCGCAACTGTAAGCGGCGACGAAATCTTTACTTAGCTACCACTGGCCCGTATCGGCCGGGAAGGAAAAGAGAGTAGGACGACCCGCGAGCCAGGAGACCTGCCCGGTTGTATCAGAGTAAGACCTTCCGAGGGAGAGGGTCCGAGGTTTCAAGGCCGCTTCCGCCGCGTCTTCCGTTGGGGACGCCCGCGGGGGAGGCCGTGTTGAGAGCCCCCTTTACCGCGCCGTCCGTACATGGAGCGCAAGGGGAAGTTTCCGTATTGAGGAAGCTCAAAACGAACCCGGCGTAGACCCATCCCTTAACAACCACAAGGGGATGGGTCTTTTACTTTGGCGGAGGCACGTACCGCTGCATCATAAGGGACGGCAGGTGAGATATGCGTAAAAGAGGGCTTGTGCATATATATACGGGCGAGGGCAAGGGCAAGACAACGGCCGCCATAGGCCTGAGCGTCAGGGCCGCCGGCCAGGGGGTCAAGGTGCTCATCGTCCAGTTTTTCAAGGAGGACATGGCGTCTTCCGGGGAGAAGAACTTTTTTGCGGGTAGCCCCTCTGTGGAGATATTGAGGTCGAACTGCAGGCATCCGGTCTTTACCGGAAAAAATACCGATTTGGCGGGCGTGAAAAGGTCCGTGGTGGAGACCTTCGAGAGGGCGAAAAAGACGGTCATGGAAGGGACCATAGGGCTTCTCGTCCTCGACGAGGTGATGTCGGCGATAAACGGCGGGTGGATCGGGGTCGATGAGATGCTGGATTTCCTCGATAAGAGGCCTCCGGGCATCGAGGTAGTGCTCACTGGCAGGAACGCCCCGGTCGAGCTCATCAAGGCGGCCGATTACGTCACCGAGATGCTCAAGATAAAGCACCCGTTCGACGAGGATATAGCGGCGCGGAAGGGGATAGAGTTTTAAGGCCACCTCTAAAAATAGCTCTTTTTCCTGATCTCTTTGTTGGGGCGAAAATAAAATGCTCACATATTCGCATATATGCTCCGCTTTTATTTTCGCCCCTGCCTCGACCTCGGAAAAAATAACTGATTTTTAGAGGCAGCCTTAATGTTTCCTTCGGGCATAATTCACGGAAAGCAAGATTTGCAAGCCATGAACGCAAGCTCCAACGGATACGCCGGAGCAGGCTCCGGGAGGGGGCATATGGAGCGCTCAGGACCGTTGCACAGGAAGTCCGTATTCGTCATGGGCGGGGCGCGCAGCGGTAAGAGCGCCTTTGCCCTGAAGCTGGCCGAGTCCATAGGCGGCAAGAGGATATACGTGGCCACCGCCGAGGCGCTCGACGGCGAGATGGATGAGCGTATAGGCAGGCACAGGAAAGAGCGGTCCGCCTCCTGGGAGACCGTGGAGGAGCCGCTCGATATCGCCGGCAAATTAAGCGGGGCCTCAACAGGGTCGGTGGTGCTCATAGACTGCCTCACGCTCTGGGTGAATAACCTCGTATCCTCGGGGCTTGACGATGGCCGGGTGGTTGAAGAGGCCCTGAGGCTCTCGGAGGCGATCAAGGGTTCCCGGTCTTCGGTAATAGCCGTATCCAATGAACTCGGCCTGGGGATAGTCCCTGAAAATAGCCTTGCCAGGAGGTTCAGGGACCTCTCCGGCATCGTGAACCGCGAGGTGGCCGGGGCCTGCGAGGAGGTCTACTTCGTCGCCGCGGGCATATCGCTCAGGATGAAGTAGGTTTTTTTAAAGGGGTTTTATACACGGCGTCATAAATAATCGCCGATACGGAGCGTCAGAACAAACTTCCACTTGCATAGCTTCGCGGCAAGTGGAGCCTGCCAAGGCGCGGCGAGAGCGAGGCAGGGCTCCCATTGCGTCTTTACAATTGCAATGGGAAGGCGTATTTTTGTATACGCCGCAACGACGAGCCGAGGAGCCGGGGCACCCACGCCAAGCGGCGTGGGTCGGGTATGCGAAGTTATGACGCTCCGTATACAATACCTGCCACAATACTCAAGGGGGGGATTCAAATGTCAAGACTTCAAGAGGCGTTAAACGCCATAGCTCCGGTGGACGCCGCGTTGCTCGATAAGGCGCAGGCAAGGCTCGATATCCTTACCAAGCCCAGGGACAGCCTCGGCAGGCTCGAGGAGTTCGCCAGGAAGCTGGTGGGCATCACAGGCGACCTCCGCCCGCGGATAAAGAGGAAGGTGATATTCACCTTTGCCGCCGACCACGGGGTGGCCGAGGAGGGCGTCTCCGCCTTTCCGAAAGAGGTGACGCGGCAGATGGTATTGAACTTCCTCAACGGCGGGGCGGGGATAAACGTGCTTGCGCGCCACGCGGGGGCCGAGGTCAAGGTCATAGACATCGGTGTCGACTACGAATTCGACGGCAAGGGGGCCGACGGGCTCCTCAAGAGAAAGGTCTTGAGGGGCACGCGCAATATCCGCAAGGGGCCCGCTATGACGAGGCGGGAGGCTGTCGATTGCATAGAGATCGGCATAGCCCTTGCTCAGGAGTACGCGCAGGAGGGCGCTATATTCGGCACCGGGGAGATGGGGATAGCCAACACAACCCCTTCAAGCGCCATGATAGCGGCGTTCTCCGGGGCGGACGTCGAATCCGTCACCGGCAGGGGGACTGGCATAGACGACGCGGCGTTCAAGCGCAAGGTAAAGGTCATAGAGGACGCGCTGAAGGTGAATAGGCCGGACCCGGCAGACCCGCTCGACGTCCTGTCAAAGGTAGGGGGGGCGGAGATAGGAGGCATAGCGGGGCTTGTGATCGGGGCGGCTTCAAGGAGGGTCCCGGTGGTCGTGGACGGCTTTATCTCGACCGCAGGGGCGCTTGTGGCGTATGAGCTCAATCCGCTGGTGCGCGACTACGTCTTCGCGTCGCACAATTCCGTTGAAAAGGGGCACAGGGTGATGCTTGAGAGGATGGGGCTCAGGCCTTTTGTAGACCTCGACCTGCGCCTGGGGGAGGGGACAGGGGCC
>JACRNN010000198.1 GCA_016234955.1 Deltaproteobacteria bacterium
GGCCTCCCACCCCTCTTCGACGGCCTTCTTGAACTCGTCATTTACCTTGTCCCAGAACCCCATGCCCGACCCCCTCGAAGCGCCGTACCGAATACCATGATGATATCGGCATAGGTATGAACTGTCAAGTGAAAGGGTGTCAGCCGACGCGCCGGGGGTGGTGGGTGCACAAAACCCTTTGCATCTTTGGACGCCTTAAAGTATACTGATTTGAAAAAATTCAGGAAATCTCCGTCCGCAATGGCGGGGGGAAGCAAAAACGATGTCCAGGATAATAGACGGCAGGGAGATAGCCGCCCAGGTACGGGCCGAGATCAAGTCCGAGATATCCTTGCTTAAGGAAAAGGCCGGCATGACCCCGGGGCTTGCGGTGGTGCTCGTCGGGGACGACCCCGCCTCAAGGGTCTACGTCAGGAACAAGGGCAAGGCGTGCGAGGAGGTGGGCATACGCTCCTTCCAGCACACCCTCCCGGCCGATACCGGTGAAGAAGGTCTCCTCGCCCTCATCAGGGGGCTCAACGGCTCGAAGGACGTAAACGGCATACTGGTGCAGTTGCCGCTCCCCTCCCATATAGACGAGGAGACCGTGATCGAGGCCGTCTCCCCTCAAAAGGACGTGGACGGCTTCCATCCGTACAACGTGGGGAGGCTTACGATAGGCCGCCCTCTGCTCCAGCCGTGCACCCCTTACGGGGTGATGCGGATGATAGATAGCATTGGGGTCGACCTCACCGGGAAAGAGGCGGTTGTCGTCGGCAGGAGCAACATCGTCGGCAAGCCTATGGCGCTCATGCTCCTGCACAAGAACGCCACAGTCACCATATGCCACTCCAAGACAAGGGATATCGCGCAGAAGGTCAAGGCCGCCGACATACTCATAGCGGCCGTTGGAAGGGCCGGGTTCATCAAGGGGGACTGGGTTAAGGACGGGGCCGTGGTGATAGACGTGGGGATAAACAGGACCGCTGAGGGAAAACTTGCCGGGGATGTGGACTTCGAGGGGGCTTCAAAAAGGGCCTCCTTCATAACCCCGGTGCCGGGAGGGGTGGGCCCGATGACCATAGCCATGCTCCTTAAAAACACCGTGGAAGCCGCCAAAAGGGCCTCAGGGGCCGCTTGAGGCCTCCTTCAGGGGTGCGCGCAAAGCACAGGCCGCGCTCAACAACAAGGTCCAGGATTAAGGGCGCAGGCCCTTAAGCAAGTATAAAGCGGCCCTCTTACCCATGATAATTACAAAGCCAAAGGACATCAAAGGAATACTCGAGGCCCTTAAGGGGAAAAAGCGCGTCTACCTCTTCGGCTGCGGGTCATGCGCCGAGCAGTGCCAGACCGGCGGGGAGAAGGAGCTCGAGGCGATGGAGAAGGCCTTGAGGCAGAACGGGGTCGAGGTCGCCGGCGCATCGATAGTGGAGGAGACCTGCTACCGCCAGCTCGTGCTCAAGGAGTACAGGAACGCCGAGGGCTTCAGGGACGCGGACGCGGTGCTGGTGCTCGCCTGCGGGGCCGGGGTCAGGACCGTGGCCGACGTGGTGGAGGAGGACAGGCCCGTGCTGCCGGCGCTTGATTCCATATTCCTCGCCACGGTCGAGAGGTACGGACGCTTCTTCGAGGGCTGCTCCCTCTGCGGGGAGTGCGTGCTCACCGAGACGGCGGCCATCTGCCCGCACACCGAGTGCCCTAAGGGGCTCCTCAACGGCCCGTGCGGGGGCGTTGCCGACGGCATGTGCGAGGTGGACACGGAGAACGAATGCGCGTGGGTGAGGATATACCGGAGGCTTAAGGAGCAGGGCAGACTACATCTCATGAAAAAGATTTCCGGGCCGAAGGACCATTCCGTCGGGCTTCGCCCCAGAAAGACGCTCCTGCGCAACCCAGCGCGTCAGGCCGACAGGAAGACGAAGAAGTGAATGGATTGAAAAAAAGCGCAGAGGCGGGCAAAATTTATAAATTGATACAGAGCATAGATATAGGGGGAATATTCGGCGACCCGGTAGCGGTAGGTTCAAATACGAAATGAAAAAAAGACATATCGAAAACAAAAATTTCAGACTTATCGACTTGTTCTCCGGTGCAGGCGGGATGACCCTCGGCTTCACCTTCGGAAATTCTTTCGAGCCGGTATGGGCGAACGACAACAACAAATACGCCGTCGAAACCTACAATGCCAACTTCGGAAACCATTGCGTCCTCGGAAATATTGTAGAGTTGCTCGAAGACCCGAATATCGAAATTCCTAAGGCCGACGTCGTCATCGGAGGGCCGCCTTGTCAAGGGTTCAGCCTCTTGAACAAAAACCGCGATGGCGACCCGAGAAAACAACTCTGGCGTCCTTTTCTCGAAGTGGTCGAGCGTTCCGGTGCCGATGTTTTCCTCATGGAAAACGTACCTCAACTGCTCGGCTCTTCCGAGCACGATGAAATCAGGGAAACCGCCGAATCGATGGGTTTCGAACTTGCACGGGCGAAGTTGTGCGCGGCCGATTACGGGGCCCCTCAAACGCGGTGGAGAGCCTTTATCTTGGGATGTCGCTTTGCCGATCCACAAACGGTTTTTCCGCCTCCCAGGACCCATTACAAACCGAAGAATGGAGCCGGCCGTTCGCCATCGAAAGCCGATGACGGATATGTCGAAAAGCCGCGTCCCTGGCGCACGGTCAGGGACGCCATTGCCGACCTTCCGGCTCCCGAAGGTACGGAGATACGCAAAGAACCGCCTCCCCTGGATATTCACTTCGGGCGTTCGCCAACGGCGCTCAGCCTGAAGCGTTATAAGGCCGTACCGGAGGAAGGAATGAACCGTTTCGATCTGCAAAAGCGCGCTCCGGCGTTGACCCCTCCTTGTTGGATCAGGAAAAAATCGGGTGGAACCGACCTTTTCGGTCGGCTTTGGTGGGACAGACAGGCATTCACTATTAGAACCGAGTTCTTCAAGCCGGAAAAGGGCCGCTATCTGCATCCTTCGCAGCACCGCCCCATTACCCATAGGGAGGCGGCCAGACTCCAATCTTTTCCCGACTCGTTCCGCTTCAAAGGCTCCAAAATAGAAATTGCGAAACAGATCGGCAATGCGGTTCCGCCTCTTCTGGCGGCTCACGTCGCGGAGTGCATAGCTACCTTATTGTCCGAAAAATTCGGCGAGATGAATGAAAGACCAGCTTACGCCAGAGCAAAGAAGCGCCCTAATGGCGAGGGTAAAAGGACGGGATACCGGGCCTGAAAGACTCGTCAGGAGTATGCTTCACCGGATGGGATACCGATTCCGGCTCTACCGCCGCGATCTCCCCGGTAGTCCGGATATCGTTTTGCCGAAACACCGTAAGGTCGTTTTCGTCCACGGTTGCTTCTGGCACGGGCACAAGAGGTGCAAGAAGGCTTCCCGTCCTTCGACCAGAGTCGAGTTTTGGAATAAGAAAATCGACGAAAATATTCGGCGGGACGAGAGGATATGCAAAGAGCTCAAAGCGGCGGGTTGGAAGGTGTTGGTCGTGTGGCAATGCAAGACCCGCAAGCCCGATAAACTGCCGCAGAAACTGGAAAAATTCTTACATGACAAATAAAGAGAAGAAGCGAAAACAAGCCGATCCCGAAGCCGTTCGACGTAAGGTCGAAACGCTGATCGAGAACTTCGAAGCCGAGCTTCGATCAGGCGATCTTCGGTCGAAAGTACTTGCTCTTGTTCCGGTCTTTAACGAATTGCGGCGCTTGGGCAAGGCATTGATCCCAGGGGAGTACGCGTCGGCGGCCTCGGACAGGATTCTCTATTACTTCCGACAATACCCGCGGACGATCATCAACGGCGACGAGTTGCTGGTCGTTTCCGGTATTCAGGACTATCCACGGCGTGTGCGCGAGCTACGCGTCCAGTCCGGATGGGCGATAGCCAGCGGAGTTACCGTCAAGCAGATGCGTGAAGACGAATCCGAGGAAATTCCCGCCGAGCTCGAAAATATGAAGCCAAACGAGTATGTTCTGCTCGGCACCGAGCAGGATCGGGATGCTGCGCATCGTTGGAATATGGCCAACACGATACGAAAGCAGCCAGGCTCGGTCAGGGACAAGATACTAAAGTTCCTGCAAGCAAACATTGGCCGAGGAGTAACGCACGAAGAGTTGCGCTACGTCGCCGGAAACAAGACGGAATGGGCTCGGCGCGTGCGTGAGCTGCGAACGGAGTTCGGTTGGCCGATCGCTACGAAGACGACGGGACGCCAGGACTTGGGAGTGGGGGTTTATGTGCTCCAAGCAAATCGTCAGAGCCCGGAGCATGATCGACATATTCCCGATGACGTGCGTAGCGAAGTGCTGCGGCGCAACGGATACAGGTGCCAAGAATGCAAGTGGTCGCATGATGAATGGAATCCGTCGGACCCGAGGCATTTGGAATTACACCATGTAAAGCACCACGCAAAGGGTGGCGAAAACGCCAAAGAAAATCTGATGACGTTATGCACAGTATGTCATGATAAGCTGCATAGAATTGCAAAACAATAATCATGTCGGCGCCCCCTGTTTTATATCAAAAGACAGGGACAAAATTATAAATATCAAGAGGCACGGATGAAGACCGCCTTCCTATATTCTGAAAAATTCGGGGCGTATTACTACGGGGGCGCCCACCCGATGAAGCCCGTGAGGCTCAGGCTGACCTATGAGCTTATGGAGGCCTTGAAGCTTACGGGCCTGCCGGGAGCGAAGATAGTGGAGGCCAGGCAGGCCCAGCCCAAAGATCTGCAGATGTTCCACACCCCGGAGTACCTGAGGGTGTTGAAGGAGGCCAACACCGGGATAATACCGGTCAACGGCACCGCCTTTGGCATCGGGTTCGGCGACAACCCGGTCTTCAACGGCATGTACGAATGGTCCACATACTGCGCCGGGGCCTCCATTCAGGCCGCCGAGCTTGTGGCCGGCTCTGAGGCCGATATCGCCTTCAACATCGCCGGCGGCCTCCATCATGCCCTGCCCGGCAGGGCCTCGGGGTTCTGCTACATAAACGACGCGGTGCTTGCGGTAAAGCATCTTGTGGCCCAGGGCAAGAGGGTGGCATACGTCGATATAGACGCGCACCACGGCGACGGGGTCGAGTACGCGTTCTACGACACGGACGCGGTGCTGACCATATCTCTCCACGAGTCCGGGCAGTGGATTTTCCCGGGGACCGGTTTTGTGACCGACATCGGGATAAAGGAGGGCGCTGGGTTCTCCGTAAACCTCCCGTTCCCGCCGGGAACAGGGGACGAGGTCTTCGTAAGCGGCTTTGACGAGATTGTGCCGCCTTTCATCGAGGCCTTCAAGCCCGACGTGCTTGTCACGCAGCTCGGCGTGGACTCCTTCGAGACAGACCCGATAACGCACCTGAGCCTCACCACCAACGGATTCGAGACGATGGTCAAGCGCTTCCGCTCCTTCGGCCTTCCGTGGGTGGCCCTCGGAGGAGGGGGCTACGACATGAGCAACGTCTCGCGCGCGTGGACCCTTGCCTGGGCCATAATGAACAGGGTAAAGCCTCCCGGCACCATACCGAAGGATTTCATACTCAAAAACGGCGACATATACAGGTCGAGCTTCCTGAAGGACCCTCCTTTCAAGCCGATACCGTTGAGGGACGAGGACGCGTCGTGCCTCGCCAACGACATCAAATACCTCAAGGAAGAGGTCCTGCCGTTAGTCAAAAACCGTCAAAAAGAGCGGCAGGTAAAAAAGGGATGATAGTAGGCGTACCGAGGGAGATAAAGGACAACGAATACAGGGTCGGGATGATCCCTTCCGGGGTCAGGGCCCTTGCGGGCTCGGGCCACAGGGTCCTGGTGGAAAAGGGCGCCGGGGCCGGGAGCTCGATAGACGACGCCGATTACAGGCAGGCGGGCGCGGAGATAGCGGACAGTCCTGAGGAGGTCTACGGCAAGGCCGACCTGATAGTGAAGGTGAAGGAGCCGAGGCCGCGGGAGTACGCTTTACTCAAGAAGGGCTCCATCCTCTTCACGTTCCTCCATCTCGCCGCGGACCCGGCCCTTGCGCAGGAGCTTCTGAAGAGAGGCGTGACGGCCATAGGGTATGAGACCGTCGAGCTCGACGAGGGGGCTTTACCGATACTCTCCCCCATGAGCGAGGTCGCCGGGAGGCTCGCCGTCCAGGTCGGCGCGCATTGCCTTCTGAAGCCGCAGGGTGGCAGGGGGGTGCTCCTGAGCGGGGTGCCCGGCGTTGAACGGGGCAATATAGCCATAGCCGGCGCAGGCGTCGTCGGCGTGAACGCCGCCAGGATAGCCGCCGGCCTCGGCGCGGACGTCCTTATGCTCGACACGCGGATGGAGCGGTTCAGGTACATAGACGACATATTCGGCCCGAGGGTCAAGACCCTCATATCGAACGAGTACAACATCGAATCAGCCCTCAAAAGGTGCGACCTCCTGATAGGGGCGGTTCATGTCCCGGGGGCGCGCACCCCGAGGATTATCACCCGCGAGATGCTCTCCCTAATGAAAAAGGGGGCCGTGATAGTCGACGTCTCAATAGACCAGGGCGGGTGCGTCGAGACGATAAGGCCGACCACGCACTCGGAACCTACATACGAGGTCGACGGGGTCATACACTACGGCGTTACGAACATGCCGGGGGCCGTGCCGAGGACCTCCACCTTTGCCCTCACCAACGCCACGATCCCCTACATACTATCGATAGCCAACCTCGGCCTCAAAGAGGCCGTCGCATCGACCCCGGCCATCAAACGGGGCGTAAACACCCACAGGGGGGCCGTAACCCACGCACGTGTCGCGGAGGCGATAGGCTTGAAGGCCGGGGCCCTTGAGCTTTAGCGGGTGGGAACGCAAAACCAAGTCATTGCGAGCGCAGAAACGTTGGGTGGGTTGAGCGCAGCGAAGCCCATCACTACGGCGCTATTTTAGGTCTTTAAGAGTTTGGAGAAACCCATGCAGGATGATACAGACAAGAATGTATACATAATTGGAGCGGGTTTTTCAAAAAAATTAGGGGTGTAAAAGTTAAGGAACCTCTGATTAATTCGCAATAGCATGTCATTCTGAGCAAAGCGAAGAATCTCAACGTCTATAAAATCAATAAGTTACGAGATTCTTCGGTCGCTACGCTTCCTCAGAATGACAGAAAAACATAATTAATCAGGTCGGGTCTCAGGACTTTTTGATCAACTTCAAC
This sequence comes from Deltaproteobacteria bacterium, assembly GCA_016234955.1. Taxonomy (GTDB): domain Bacteria; phylum Desulfobacterota; class GWC2-55-46; order GWC2-55-46; family GWC2-55-46; genus JACRLF01. The sequence goes on from JACRNN010000198.1 coordinate 7,170, forward strand.
AGGCGCTTCAATATCCCGCCTTTTCCGGCCCCTTTCGGGGCTGGCTCGTTTCTTTCAGGGGCGGCGGGTTGTGGCGCCTCCGCCTTTTGAGGGGCGGACACCGGCCTATCAGCAGGCCTTTCCACGTGCGCCTCGACAGGCCTGCCGGGCCTTCTGGACGCGCCGCGCCTTCCGGGTCTCTGGCCGGGAGCATGGTCAGCCCTCCTGTGCTCCACCTTCTGCTCGGACTTCTGCTCGGACCTCCGCTCCTGTTTCTGCTCCGGTTTCTGCTCCGGCCTCTGCCCTGGCCCTGTCTCCTTTTTCACGGCTTGATCGGCAGGCCGCCTCCTGCGCCGCCTGCGGCGCGGCTTGTCGCCGGGCCGGGCAATCGCCCCCTCGCCCCCCTCGCTGACGGGTGCTCTGGCCGGGGCCTCGCCGGCGGGCGGGGCCGCCTTTTTCCCGGCCTGCGGACGTCCCTTATCCGCCCTCGGGGCGGAACGTTCGCGCCTGCGCGAGGACTCGGGCTTCTTCACCCTTTTTTCAGGGCGCCTCTCCCTCCCCGGCCTGTACTCGGGCGCGATGTCCTTCACTATCTCCGAGTCCTCTATCCACTCGCTCTCTATCTTGCGCTCTATGTACTTCTCTATCTCCGGGAGGTTCATGGCGTGGTCCTCGCAGACCAGGCTGTAGGCCTTGCCGCTCTTGCCGGCCCTGGCGGTCCTGCCGACCCTGTGGACGTAGTTCGCCGAGTCGTCGGGGAGGTCGTAGTTGAAGATGTGCGTGATCCCTTCTATGTGGAGGCCGCGGGCGGCCACGTCCGTGGCGATGAGCGTCTTGACCGCCCCGGACTTCATGCCCTCGATTATCCTGTGGCGGCGCTCCTGGGTCACGTCCCCGGTGAGCACCTTGGCGGCAATGCCGTTGGCGGCAAGCTTCCAGCCGAGCTTCTCGGCCGTGACCTTCATGTTGGTGAAGATGATGCTGCGCTCCACCCCGGGCCTCTTCAGAAGCGTAAGGAGCATCGAGAGCTTCTCCTCGTTGGAGACGTAGACCACCTTCTGGTCTATGGCGTCGACGGTAACCTGCTCCGGCTCTATCTCTATCGTCACCGGGTCGGGCTTCATGTAGCGCGAGGCGAGCCTCCTGACGTTTGAGTCTATGGTCGCGGAGAAGAGCATCGTCTGCCGCGGCTTTTTCCTGGGCAGACGGTCGGCTATGTACATTATATCGGGCGCAAAGCCCATGTCGAACATGCGGTCGGCCTCGTCAATGACGAATATCTCTATGTCGTCGAGGGAGAGGGCCTTTGACTTGTACAGGTCTATCATCCGCCCAGGGGTAGCCGCCACGAGCTCGACACCGGCCTTGAGGGCGTTTATCTGGCCGTTGTACTCCACGCCCCCGTAGATGGCCACCGACCTGCATGGCAGGTGCCTGCCGAGCTTCACGGCGTCGTCTATCACCTGTGCGGCGAGCTCCCTCGTCGGCACCATCACCAGGGCCCTCGGCCTTCCCGTGGGGTTCGGCCCGGAGGACATCGCCCTGTTGAAAATGGTGAGGAGGAATACGGCGGTCTTGCCCGTGCCGGTCTGGGACTGGGCTATCGCGTCCTTTCCGGCCAGGCACTCCGGGAGAGATTGCTCCTGAATGGGCGTGCAGTGCTCAAAGCCGGCGTCTCTTATCCCTTTGAGTACGTCCGGGTGGAGATTCAAGCTTTCAAACTTCATCCTGGTCCTTTCAAAGACCCCCTCGGCGGGAGCGCCAGACGATCCGGCCCGGCGTCCGAGTCATTAATTTTGATTTTCTCCCCAGCAAAATAGCGCACGGTCGAGATATCTATCAGTGATACTTTCATCGCGCTCTTGCAAATTACTTAATTTCTGATCGAACCAGACTTGATACTTGTCGTAAAGTGTCCAATGGCGCGATGCGTGGATTTTTGCATCATTTTTTTGCAGGATTTCGCCGGTAAGATCCCAATGATACGCCATGTGAGCATAAACGTCGAAAATCGGTGTGTCATATAAAACGTGGTGCCAAAAAAAAGACCAAACTGGCGCGCTATTCCTGAAATCGGCGCGCAATTGATCCCGCCCATCGTGCTGAAAATAGCGTTCAAGCCCTGCAAGAAACCGTTGGAAGGCACTCTCCTTTTGAGGGTGCCTTGAGAAATCCATGGGACGTCCGTTATTGCCGACATTTTTCCATTTGGTCAACTCTCGGAGTGCGCGGCGACATCCAAGCCGCCCATTGACAAGGTATGGATCATACGTCTCGTCATGCGCCACTGGATATCGCGACGACCAATATTTTACAAAACGCACGTCCACCATCTATATTTTCCTAAGCCCCATTGGGTTAGATATAAGGAGTAGGGTTCGTCCATGACGCCGCGGACGCCGACCGGATAGCGACAGCTTATTGTTATAATTATAATACAGCTTGATTATAAAGAACAGGTGTATATCGCGGCGGGGAGGCGCGCCGGCCCGGGCGGGGCTGACGGGATACGGCGCCCGTTGAGGCACACCTTGCCCCTGAGGTGCAAAAGGTGGGGAGCCGAAGGCTACGAAGAATCTTGTAACTTCTTGATTTTATCAGCTCTGAGATTCTTCGCTTCGTTGAAGCTCCCGGCGGCAAGCCGCGGGGAATCTTCGACGCAAGTTCCTTCGGATACCCGGTTGCTTGCTCCAGTGTGGTTCATCCTCCACGGCCCAAAAATACAAAGCCTCAAGGCGATATGCCTTGAGGCTTTGTATTTTTTGTATTTAAGGGTCTGGCCGGACGGCCCGCGCCTGTCAATGGGCGGTCTGTACGAAAGTCCGCCGGATCTTATCCGCGTCTTTTAAAGTTGCGGCCATCCCCGTTGCCCTGGCGTTCGTCCCGGCGGCTTGAGGGGCGTCTGCCGAAGCCTTCCTTCGCGCCGCGGGTATCCCGCCTCGCCACCGCCTGCCTGTATGAAGGCGTCTGCCTTGAGGCGGACGCGCTCTCCTGTTCGAAGCCGGGCACCTTCTCGACCTGTATCTTATGCTGTAGCACCTTTTGGATATTGGTCAGAAGCTCCTCTTCTTCCAGGCAGACCAGGGACAATGCCATCCCGTTAGCCCCTGCCCGTCCAGTGCGGCCGATGCGATGCACGTAGTCCTCGGGGATATTGGGCAGTTCGTAGTTGACCACGTGGGGGAGGCTGTCTATGTCCAGGCCGCGGGCGGCGATGTCGGTGGCGACCAGCGTCCTCACCGCTCCGCTCTTGAATTCCGCGAGGGCGCGCGTCCGGGCCGCCTGGCTCTTGTTGCCGTGGATGGCCGTGGCGCTGACGCCGTCGCTCATGAGCTGGTTCGCCAGCCGGTTAGCCCCGTGCTTGGTGCGGGTGAAGACCAGCACCCGCTTCCAATCCCCGCCCTTTATGAGGTGGGAGAGCAGTTCGCGCTTACGGGTGTGGACCACGGGATGCACCACATGGGTCACCGTCTCGGCCGCCGTGTTCCTGCGCGCGACCTCGATAAGCTCTGGCTCATGCAACAGGCCGTCGGCCAGGCTTTTTATCTCGTTTGAATAGGTCGCGGAGAAGAGCAGGTTCTGGCGTTTATGGGGAAGGAGCTTTAATATCCTGCGGATGTCGTGGATAAAGCCCATGTCCAGCATGCGGTCGGCCTCGTCCAGCACCAGTATCTCCACTCTGGAAAGGTTCAACGTGCCCTGCCCGGCATGGTCGAGCAGACGGCCCGGCGTTGCGACGAGGATATCCACGCCGCGGCGCAGGGCGTCGATCTGCGGGTTTATGCCCACCCCGCCGTAGATAACCGTCGAGCGCAGGGGCAGTTTCCTGCCATAGGTCCGCACGCTCTCCTCCACCTGCGCGGCCAATTCGCGCGTAGGGGTCAGGATAAGGGCGCGGGGCAGACGCCCCCTTTCTCCCCTATTCAACAATTGGAGTATCGGCAGCGCGAAGGCGGCGGTCTTGCCTGTGCCGGTCTGCGCGCCCCCTAAGACGTCGCGCCCCTCGAGTATCACAGGGATAGCTCTGGCCTGTATGGGGGTGGGGGATGTGTAGCCCTCGGCGGCTACCGCGTCAAGCAGTTCGGCCTGAAGGCCGAGTCGTTCAAAAGACATGATAATAGCTCCTTAATCGGCCTACCCAAGTTCATTGAGCCGGTCTAGACTGGATAATTAAAGGTTGTGCGGAGTGAGGTTTACTAAGGAAGGGATCACCCATGACACTGCGGACACCGACCGGATGGCGCCAACTTATTGCTGTAATATAACACAAAGAGATTATGATGAACAGAGAAATATCGCGGCGCATGGGGCAACGGCTCAGACGGCGCGCCGGACCCTCCTTGCAAATGCACGGCGGGCGCGCGGGCTCAGGCCCGGCAGAGCGGTACGGAAAGATACCGGCCCTGTTTTGACGCAGGGCCGGTATCTTTGCTCAAGTCAGGCAATGGTGATGGGGGGGTGATTGACACAGGCTGGAGCGCGCCGTCACATATGCATATGTATATGTCCGGCGGCGCCGTAAAAGATAGATTTGAAGCCGAGGACTATTATCAATACCGAGGATGCCGTGGACAAAAGGTTGGACCTGAACTTGAGCATTATCTCGGAGAGCGAGCCGATAAAGAGCATCGGCATGAAGGTCCCCGCCCCGAGGGCCGCCATGACGAGCAGACCCTTGACCGGGTCGGCGGTCGAGGCCGCCTTCACCCCCGCGGCGTAGAGGAACCCGCACGGGATTAGGCCGTTGAGCGCGCCGAGCACAAAGGCCGATGGCCGCTCCTTCTTCAACTGCTCGCTTATGAGGAGGCCGGACACGGCCCTGGGGAAGAGGCCGGCGGTCAAGGACTTGAGGCGCTTCGGTATGACGCCGAGAAGGTCGAGGCCGATGAGGACCATGAACGCGCCCGCGATAACGGGCAGTATGGACTGGAACCTCCCGAACAGGCCGGCCGCGATGAGGGACTTTCCGAGAAGCCCCATTATAAGCCCGAGGGCGGAGTACGAGATTATGCGCCCGAGGTTATAGGGGAGCGAGAAGGAGAACCCGCCGCCGAGCCTCATCCCGCACGCCATTACAAGCCCCCCGCACATCCCGGCGCAGTGGAGCACCCCCAAAAGTCCCATGAAGAATATGAGCAGATAATCGTTCATAAAAACCCTCCGCACATCCCGGCGCAGTGGAGCACCCCTGAAAGCACCTTGAAGAATATGAACAGGTAATCGTTGAAGGTTCCCCGCGGCAAGCCGCGGGGAACCTTCGACATATAAGGAAGCATCTATTTCTATGCGCTCGCTTGACCCAGTAGCAAGCTGCGGGCTGGGCGCTCGCTATGCATGTTCATAAAAACCCCCGGATTGAGATGATGCGCCGTTGCCGTGCCGGCGTCACCGCCCCTCGCCGTCGCGGCGGGGCGCGTCGTCGTCCTCGAAGAATATCCTGTACTTCGGCCCCTCAAGGTCCTCGAACTGTCCGGTCTTGATCGACCATATGAGGAAGACGAGCCCGACAAGGCCCAGGTATATGACCGCCGGTATCATGATATAGAGCATCTCCATAACGCACCCTCCTATCCTTGAGGCCGGGTCCTGGGGGCCTCAGGCCCGCCTTACCCTGCCCGCCCTTACTGAATTCCCTATGACCGCGAGCGAACTGAGCGGCATGGCCACGGCCGCCACCACCGGCACCACATAGCCGAGGGCCGCAAGCGGGGTGAAGACCATGTTGTATGCGAACGATGTCCAGAGGTTCTGCCTGACGGTCCTCATGGTCTTTTTCGATATCTTGAGCGCCCTTGCCACCATCATCGGGTTTCCGTTGAGCAGTATTATATCCGACGAACCGATGGCGAGGTCCGTGCCGGAGCCTATTGCCATGCCTATATCGGCCCTGGCCAGGGCCGGGCCGTCGTTTATCCCGTCCCCGACCATGACCACCACGTCCCCGTCTTTCTGGAGGGACATTACAACCTTCTCCTTGTCCTCCGGGAGCACCCCGGCACGGACGTCCTCAATGCCTATGCGCCTTGCCACCGCCTCCGCGGCGGCCGGGCTGTCCCCGGATAGCATGGTGACCTTGAGCCCCATGCAGTAGAGCTCCTTGACGAGCGCCGCGGACTCGGGCTTGAGCCGGTCTGATACGGCTATTATCCCGGCAATCTCGCACTCATTGTCCGGGCTTGTCTGTCCGGCCGCATAGACCACGGTCTTGCCCAGGGCGTTGAGGCCCTTTTCAGCATCTATAAGGTATTGAGGCACAGTAACGCCCCTGTCGGTCATGAACGCCCTGTTGCCCGCGAGCATACGGAGTTTCACGCAAGCCCTGATGGGTGTGACGGCCCTCAGCGCCTTCGCCGCCCCCCCGGCCTCCGGCGCGAGGCCCGTTGCAAGACATTCTACCCCCCTGCCAGGATACGCCCTGAAACCCTCGACCTTGTCGTCCGTCCTGATTGACCTGCGCGCCGCCTCCGCGACAACGGCCTTTCCCAGCGGGTGCTCGGAGAGCAGCTCCGCCGGGGCGGCGGTCGCGACCACGGCGTCTTGCGTCAAGCCCTCGGCCGGGACCACGTCCGTCACCGACATCCTGCCCTCGGTAAGGGTGCCGGTCTTATCGAGCACCACGTGCGTGGCCTTGCAGACCCTCTCCAGCGCCTCCCCGCTTTTTATCAGCACCCCCTCCCCGGCGGCCGCGCCGCACCCGGCGAGTATGGCCGCGGGGGTGGCGAGCGCCAGGGCGCACGGGCAGGTTATTATGAGGACGGCTACGGCGTATATTACGGCGCGGGACGGGTCGTGCGACGACCAGTAGATATAGGTGAACGCGGCGGCGGCGAGTATGAAGGGGACGAAGTACGCGGCTATGGCGTCCGCCATCTTCTGTATAGGCGCCTTGCTCATCTGCGCCTCCTCTACGAGCCTCTTTATCCTGGAGAGGCGCGTATCCCCGCCGATCTCCGTGACCTTGAAGGTGAAGGCGCCGTCGGTATTTGTCGTTGCGGCGCAGACCCTGTCTCCGGCGGCCTTTACAACGGGCATGGGCTCTCCGGTAAGCATGGACTCGTCGACCCTGGACTCCCCGTCGATAACCACGCCGTCGAGCGGGACCTCTTCCCCGGGCTTGACCTCCACGATATCGCCGGGCCGCACGGATTTTACCGGCACCGGGGCCCTGACGCCTCCGACTATGACGGTAGCCATGGCTGTTTTGAGGCTCGCGAGCCGGGCCGTGGCGCTCCCGGCCTTTTTCCTGGCCGCGGCCTCGATATACCTGCCGGCAAGGATCAGGAATATGAACATCGAGGCGGAATCGAAGTATACGTCGCCCCTCCGCGCGACGGTAGCCCAGGCGCTGTAGAAAAACGTTATGAGCGCGCCGAGCGCGACGGGCAGGTCCATGGTCATGGTCCTCATCCTCAAGCCGGCCCATGCCGAGGCCATGAAGGGCGCCCCGGAATAAAAGACGACCGGCGCCGTCATGACCAGACTCATCCACTGCAGGAAACCCCTGTACCCGGTCTCTATGCCCCAGAAGTACCCGGCATAGAGCCCTTCGGCCATGAACATGGTGGCCAGGGTCCCGAACGCGGCTATGGAGAGGCGCACCATGATGTCGTTTTTCTTCCTCTCCAGCGGCGCCTCAACGGCCTCGGCGTCGTACGGGGCGGCGCCGTAGCCGAGAGAGACGATCCTTGAGAGTATCTCGTCAAGGGATGCGGCCGGGCTCCTCCACCGCACCTTCATCCTGTGGGTGGAGAAGTTCACCGCGGCGTCCACTACGCCGGGGGTCCTGGTTGCGGCCTTCTCTATCAGCCAGACGCACGCGGCGCAGTGTATCCCCTCTATGATGAGCATGGCCTCCAAGACGTCCTTGCCCGCGCTTGTGAAGACGGATTCGTCCTCAAAGGCGGGGGCCGCCGATGGCAGGGGCGGCAGCGGGGGCGGTGCGGACGGCCTGGACTTATCGCGCCTGTCGTAGTAGCTCTCAAGTCCCGCGCCGTATATATACCCGCATACGGACAGGCACCCCTGGCAACAGAAGGAGAGTCGCGCGCCGTTGAACGTCCCGTAGAGATACTCCCTCGAGCTCAGGCCGCAGTGGTAGCAGGACGAGGGCGGGGCGTCCGCGCGCTCGAAGGGGATCTGGTTCAACATGATATCCAAATTCATACGTGTATCCTGAAGGTCTTTTCCATCTCATGACCGTCCTTCCCGGCGGTGACCCTCAAGTCCCATATGCCGGGCAGCGGGATGGCGATGGCCCCGCTGTATGACGGGCCTGAGCCGGAGCCGGCGAGGTCGAAGACCCTGTCGTACCTGTCCGAGGTGGGCCGCCGCAGGGTGACCTTTACCGCGGCGCCCTCAAGACCCCCGCCGGCCCTGTCGTATATCCTGACGTTTACGCTGTTCGCGGGTTTCGCGCCGGACGTCCCGTCGAAGGAGAGCTCTATGTCCCAGCCCAGCTCCTTTTCGTTCCGGAGCGTGCTGTCGTACATCAGCCCTTTTTCATAGTAGTTCTCCTCGGCCAGGCCGTCGTCCGTCCTGAACGCGAGGTAGAGGAGCGCGAAGTTCACCGCGAACACGATGCCCAGAAAAGCCGCGATAGTCAGCGGCCATGCCGATCTTTTCTTCATATTATTTATGCCCCCCGTTAATTGCGCCCGTCTTTTCTCGATACCCGCACCCTGTCCTCAGGGACCAGGAAGGTGCTCTGCCTGCGGGCGACGGAGCGCGGGTTGTCCATGTCCTCGAGGATGAAGTCGAAGCGGTTTACGCTCCCCTCGAGCCTTCCGTCCCTCGTTATGAGCGCGAGAGAAGCCTGGTAGACCTCTCCGCTCCTGACCGATATCGGGTTGGCGCCCGTTATGATGTCCGCGTCGATGCCCTTCGTCTTTATAACGTACCTGTGGTCCTTTCTGTCCATGTTCATCGCCTTTATGACGTAGAGGTTGGTTATCCTGCCGTCCGCGGTCTTCTGGTAGAGCGAGGCCCTGTCCCGGAGGACCTCCACGTCGAGAGGGATCCTCGTGGCCAGCTTGTAGGCGAACGTCGAGAAGAGCGCCGTCAGTATCGCGGCGTAGACGACCACCCGCGGCCTCAGGACGCTTGCGCGCGCGCCGCCGAGAGACCTCAGCGACCCGTAGCGTATGAGCCCCTCGGGCCGCCCGACCTTCCTCATGACCGAGTTGCACGCGTCAATGCACTGGGCGCACGCTATGCATTCGTACTGGAGCCCGTTGCGGATGTCGATGCCCGTGGGGCAGACCTGCACGCACAGCGTGCAGTCGATGCAGTCGCCGGCGGTTTTCCGCCCATCCGTCTTCTTGATGTGCCCCCTGGGCTCGCCCCTCTTGCCGTCATAGCCGATTATCAGGGTGTCCTGGTCGAATAGCGTGCTCTGGAACCGGCCGTATGGGCACGGCACCACGCACATGAGCTCCTTGATGAACGCGCAGTCGACGTAGGTTGTGACGGTGAAGAACGCGAGCCAGAAGACGTTCGAGTGCGTGAGCGTCATGGTCGCAAGCCTCTGAAGCAGGAGGCGCGCCGGGACGAAGTACGCGACGAAGGCAAAGGCCGTGGCAAAGGAGAATACTATCCAGGCGGAGTGCTTTGCCGCCTTCTCTATCACCTTGCGCGCCGACAGAGCGGAGCCGTCAAGCTCCATCCTCTGCCTTCTGTCGCCCTCGATGAGCCGCTCTATGGCCCCGAATATGTCGGTGAAGACGGTCTGGGGGCAGACATACCCGCACCAGAGCCTTCCGGCGACCGCGGTGAACACGAACAGGGAGATGGCCAGGAAGACCAGGAGTATGGCCAGGTAGTAACCCTCCTGGGGCCAGATGATGAGGTTGAAGATGTAGAACTTCCTCTCCGGGATATCGAAGAGGACGGCCTGCCTGCCCTCGAACCTTATCCACGGCAGCGCGAAAAAGACGCCGAGCAAAAAGGCGCTTATCGACCACCTTATGGTACTGAACCTCCCGGTTACGCTCTTTGCGTATATCTTTACGCTTTTTTCGGTTACGCCGGACATATTACACCTCTGGCGGCGCGGTGATTACTCTCCGCCGCCCAGGCTGTGGACGAACGCCGCGACCTTCTGTATCTTTTCTTCTCCGAGCTGAGGGCCCCACGTCGGCATACCGTTCGCCGTGCCGTTGGTTATGGTGTGGACTATCTGCTCGGGCTTGCCGCCGTATATCCATGTCTTGTCGGTAAGGTTCGGGCCTATGCCGGTGTCCCCCTTGGCCTCGGCGCCGTGGCATGGGGTGCAGTTCTGGGCGAATATCTTCTTGCCCTCGGCTATGGCGGCCGGGTCGTGCACGAGGACGTTGATGTCGGCCTTCTTCGGCCTCATGGCCGCGTACCGCGCCTCCGAGGCGGCCACCTCCTCACGGTACATCTTTGCCGAGCTCCAGCCGAGCATCCCCGGCCACCAGCCCGGATACATTATCCAGTACACCACGGCTACCAGCATGGTGAAGTACAGGAGCCACATGAGCCACCGTGGGACCGGGTTGTTGTATTCCTCTATGCCGTCTATCGGGTGTCCTATCTTCTCGGGCATATTGCAACCTCCGTAATTTTTAAGCAGGTCGCTGAAAAAGTCACATCTGCTTTGTCGCATCCTCGCATCTGCAGCTTTTTGAGCAACCTGAATGAAATCTCCCTGGAGTGCGAACCACAGGGGCTACAGAACGTTAAAAAAATTTCGGGTTTTTCCGCATCCTGTTAGACGAATTTTCAGCTCTCCGCCGTCTTGCCGGGAGGGCCGATGCAGGGGCGCCTCTTTCCGGATGGACGTCCTCGGCCTTGTTTACGCTCGCTGGCGCGGCAGGGCTTTTAAAAAAGGCTATCTTCATCCCGTCGTCCCTAATCCTCGGCAAGCGGGATGTTCCTGTGCTCCTCAAGCCTCTTCCTGTTCTTCTTCCTGAAGACCCAGAAGAGTATGCAACAGTAGATGACGAAGAAGTAAACGAGCGAAAAGGTCTTGCTGAACGACAGTATCTCTTCCATGGGCTATCTCCTGACCGCGGTCCCGAGGGACTGCAGGTAAGCTATCAGGGCGTCGAGCTCCTTTTTGCCGGCGACCTGGGGTGGGGCGCTCTCTATGTCCGCGTCCGTGTACGGCACGCCGACGGTCCTCAAGGCCCTCATCTTGGCCTGCACGTGGCTTCCGTCAAGGTCGTTCCTGGCGAGCCAGGGGTACCTGGGCATGACGGACTCCGGCACTATGGACCTGGGGTCGTCCATGTGCTGCACGTGCCAGGAATCCGGGTACTTCTTGCCGACCCTCGCCAGGTCCGGCCCCGTCCTCTTCGAGCCCCACTGGAACGGGTGGTCGTACATCGATTCCGCCGGTTTGGAGTACGGGCCGTAGCGCTCCGTCTCGGCCCTGAACGGCCGTATCATCTGGGAGTGGCAGTTGTAGCACCCCTCCCTTATATATATGTCCCTGCCCTCGAGCTGGAGCGGCGTATACGGGTGAACGCCCTCAAGCGGCGGTATGGTGCTCTTGAGGAAGAAGAGCGGCGTTATCTCCACCAGGCCGCCCACGCTGATGACGCAGGTGATAAGTATCGCCATGAGAAGGCTGTTTTTCTCTATCGCCTCGTGCTTCATGCCGGCCTCCTTTCCGCGGCCTTGCCGGTCATTATCGTGTTATATCCCATGAGGAGCATGCCCGTTAGATATATGAGCCCGCCGATGAGCCTCATCACATAGTACGGGTGCATCGCCGCCACGGACTCCGCGAAGGTGTACGTGAGCGAGCCATCGGGGTTTACCGCCTTCCACATGAGGCCCTGCGTTATCCCGGATATCCACATCGCCACTATGTAGACGACGACGCCGATGGTGGCCATCCAGAAGTGCGTGTTGATGAGCTTGACGCTGTACATGCCGGTCTTGCCGAACACCCGCGGGATCATGTAGTAGAGCGCGCCTATGCTTATCATCGCCACCCAGCCGAGCGCGCCGCTGTGGACGTGTCCTATCCCCCAGTCCGTGTAGTGGGAGAGCGCGTTCACCGACCTCACAGCCATCATCGGCCCCTCGAAGGTGGACATGCCGTAGAAGGATATGGCGACCACCATGAACTTGAGGATCGGGTCTGTGCGCAGCTTGTCCCATGCGCCCTTGAGCGTCATGAGGCCGTTTACCATCCCCCCCCATGAGGGCGCGATAAGCATGACGCTGAAGGTCATGCCGAGCGTCTGCGTCCAGTCCGGCAGGGCGGTGTAGAGGAGGTGGTGCGGGCCTGCCCAGATATAGAGGAATATGAGCGTCCAGAAGTGGAGTATCGAGAGCTTGTAGCTGTATATCGGCAGTTGCGCCTGCTTGGGGAGGAAGTAGTACATTATTCCCAGAAACCCCGCCGTAAGGAAGAAGCCCACGGCGTTGTGCCCGTACCACCACTGTACCATGGCGTCCTGCACCCCGGCGTACGCCGAATAGGATTTGAAGAGCGTAACGGGGATCTCGAGCGAGTTGAAGACGTGCAGCACCGTTATGGTTATTATCAGCGCCATGAAGAACCAGTTCCCCACGTAGATGTGCTTTTCCTTCCTCTTCCAGAGGGTGCCGAAGAAGTTCACGCCCAGGAGCACCCAGACGACGGCTATGAGCACGTCTATCGGCCATTCGAGCTCGGCGTATTCCTTTCCCGCAGTGATGCCCAGCGGAAGGGTGAGGGCGGCAAGGACTATTATGAGCTGCCATCCCCAGAACGTTATGTTGGCGATAGTGTCGCTGAAGAGGCGGACCCTCGATGTCCTCTGCACCGAGTAGTAGATGGACGCGAAGAGCACGCAGCCGCCGAAGGCGAATATGACGGCGTTGGTGTGGAGCGGCCGGATCCTGCCGAAGGTCAGGTACGGCTGGTTGAGGTTCATGAACGGGAACGCGAGCTCCGAGGCGGCCAGGACCCCCACGAGCATCCCTACTATCCCCCAGACCACGGCCATGACGCAGAACTTCCTCACGATCGCGTCGTTATACTGTGGCGCCGCCTCCATCGCGGCGCCGCCCGCAAGCGGGTGTGTTGATGTGCTTTGAATGACGCCTTCTGACATATAACCCCCTTCCTTTACTTATCAGGCCTCTTTTTTTATATGGAAGACGAGCCCCAAGGGGTCTTGAGGCCCGTCAGGTGAGTTAAACGCCGCAAACGCTGGTCTTAAACAGATTACATCAGAGTGACCGTCATCCCGCAGGGCGCGCGGGGTCCGATGTCCTTCAAGAGCGGCAGGGCCAACCCCGCGCTGACGTTCCAGCCCCTGGTGCCGTTATTCTGGCCTTCTTTGAGATAGTTCAGCGTATCGGTGAATACCTCGCCGCCCCTGTCGTCCTTGAGGCCGGCGATGCCATATCTGTAAAATACCTGCCCGCCCATTTCCGCAAAGCTGTTCTCCGTAAAGACAAAGAAGGTCTTATTTGTCTTTTTATTCTTCAAAAAAAATCCCTCCCTCTTTTTTCTACACTCCACCGGCGCCCTTCTTCATCATCATGCCGTCTTTTACGAGCTGTGCCATTGTCTTGCCTTTAAGTACCTCTATCATGCTCTTCTGGGCCTTTACCCAGACGGGAAGCACCGGGCACCCTTCGTCCCTCGGGCACGCCCCTTTCCCGGTAAGGCAGACGTTCAAGCGGATCGGGCCTTCTACGGCCTCTATGACGTCTTTCATCGTAATGCTCCCGGCGGAGCGTCCAAGGACCAGGCCCCCCCTGGCGCCCCGGCGCGACTTGATCAGGCCGGCCCTTGCCAGGCGCTGCATGATCTTGGAGAGGTAGGTGCGGGGCATGTCCCGGGCCTCGGCTATCTCCCTTATGAGCGAGACCTTGCCCTCCGGCTGCGATGCGAGATAGAGTACCGCCATCAGCGCGTACTCGCAGTCCCTTGTCAGCTTGAGCACCTACGCTCCTTTCCGCGGCTTGCCGCGGAAAATTTTAACGTTCTGAAACCCCAAAGGTTTAAACGCCCCCGAGGTTTCATACAATGCTTATAAAAGGATATTTTAGATGATATTAGTCCTATTTTGATGGCGTGTCAAGAGAAAAAAGAAAATTTATTTCAACGGGAATCCCCCGCCCGTAAAGGCGGATGGGAAGGGCGTGGAGACTGAGTATATCCGGGCCCGCGGCCCATCTACCGGTCAGACCTTCTCGTACGGGTCGAAGAGCTTCTTGAACTCGTCGAGGGCGAAACGGTCGGTCATGCCGGCGACGTAGTCGCATATGACCCTGTGCTCGTCCTTGCCGGTCTCCTCCAGGCGCGAGAACAGGCGCGGGGGCAGGAGCCTGGGGTTTTCAAGGTAGGCCTTGAAAAGCTCCCGTATTATCCTCTCGGCCTTGTGCGCCATCCTCTCCACCCTGTGGTGCCTGTAGAGGTTGACAAGCAGGAACTTCTTCAACTGCCTGTTCTTCCTGTCCATGCCGGGGCTGAAGCGGGCTATGGGCCTGCCCTTCCTCACGTCCTCGATGGACCGTATGCCTTCCTTTTCGATGGCATTTAACGCCGTCTCCACGAGATCGGTGGCCTGGGCGTTTATGATCCTCTTTACCGTCTGGTACTTCCGTATCTTGATATCCGCGCCGCGGCACTCGTCCTTGACCGCCGCGAAGTTCTCCTTCCATAGCTCCACGCCGTCGAGGGCGTCGAGCTCTATCATCTCGGAAGAGAGCCCGTCGTCGATGTCGTGGTTGTTGTAGGCTATCTCATCCGCGATGTCGGCTATCTGCGCCTCCAGGCAGGGGGACCTGTCCATCTCGTACTCTTTGTTGTCCCCGGGCCTGTCGTGCTCGGAGTTGTGCTTTATTATCCCCTCCCTCACCTCCCAGGTGAGGTTCAGCCCGTTGAAGCCCGGATAGCGCGTCTCAAGCTCCTCCACTATCCTCAGGCTGTGGGCGTTGTGCTCGAACCCCCCGTGGCCGGACATAAGTCCGTCAAGTACCTTCTCCCCGGAATGGCCGAACGGCGGGTGGCCGAGGTCGTGGGCCAGGGCTATGGCCTCGGCGAGGTCTTCGTTCAGCCCCATCGCCCTGGCCATCGTCCTGCATATCTGCGCCACCTCTATAGTATGGGTAAGCCGGGTCCTGTAGTGGTCGCCCTCGTGGTAGACGAAGACCTGCGTCTTGTACTCAAGCCGCCTGAAGGCGTGGGAGTGTATTATCCTGTCCCTGTCGCGCTGGAAAGGGGTCCTGAACGGGTGCTCGGGCTCGCTGTGCCTCCTGCCCCTGGTCTCGCCGCTCTTTGCCGCGTAAGGGGCGAGCCTCCGGGCCTCGATCTCGACATAGTCATATTTCGGAATCATTGACAAAACCCCCGAAGGTTATAGAATATAAGTATGAAAAGGTTTTTAGCGATATCCGCGGCGCTGCTCCTCGTTGCCGGATGCTCGGTCATCTCGAAAGAGGCCCGGAAGGACATAGACCGCGACATAACCGTGGACATGGCGCAGTCACACCCCGACCTCTATAGGGGCCGGAAGGTCCTCTGGGGCGGGGTCGTCATGTCGTCTGAGAACCTCGAACACACAACCGTCATTGAGGTCCTCGAAACCGAGCTGAATATGGACGATAGGCCCGCCGACGGCCCCTCGAGGGGCAGGTTCCTGATAGAGTCCCCTAAGTTCCTCGACACGGGCATATACAAGGTCAACGCCCGCGTCACGGTCGCCGGTACCGTCAAGGGCGTCGAGGTGAGGAAGATAGGCAGGATGGACTATGCCTACCCGGTGGTAACGCCGATAGAGCTGAGCCTCACCCCGGCCTCGGAGTACAGACGCCGCGAGATGCCTCCCCCCTGGTTCGACAGCCCCTATTACCCCTACCCGCCGTTTGGCCCGTACTACCCCTACTACCCGTATCATCCCTGGTGGCCGTACCGCTATCCATGAAGGGCCTAAGAAACCTCTGAAAAAGTATTTGAGAGAACCTTTTTATAAAAAGGTTCTCTCAAACTCTCTCCAAAAATTTACAGTTTTTACCGATGTTACCCCTTCCCCACATAAAATCGGGGGGGAGGGGTAACATCGGTAACTATAAGTCTTTGAAGGGGGCTTGGGGGAAACTTTCTGTAGAAAGTTTCCCCCAAAAAATACATTTTCAGAAATTTCCTAATCCTTCGGCCCGCAGCCGTCCTTTACGCCGCGCAGGAACATTAGGTAGTCGTCGTAGTACTCGTTCATCAGCTCGTTCAAGTCCTTGCCTTCGGGGTCGATGCCCTTTTTCTGCTTCACGTACTGAAGGAACGTCATCTCAAGCCTCCATCCTCAAATCTTCCGCAAGACACTCTGTGCTTAAACTGCGGGAGTGGTCATTTTTTTCTATATGGTATGGCGTCTATCGCCCCGGCCTCGGAGAACCCCCGAAGCCTCAGGAGGCATGAATCGCACCTGCCGCACGCCGCCCTTGAGTCAACGTAGCACGACCACGTGAGGTGGAAAGGGGCGTCGAGCTCGAGCCCGAGTTTGACTATCGCGGACTTGCGCATATGTATGAGCGGTGTGCGTATCTTTATGGACGGACCCCTGGCGGCGCCCAATGCCACGGCGGCCTCGAATGCATTGAAGAAGGCCTCCCTGCAGTCCGGATAGCCGGAGCCGTCCTCCTCCACCGCGCCTATGAATATATCGGAGACGCCCAGGACCTCGGCCCATGATACGGCGATGGAGAGGAGGTGTGCGTTCCTGAACGGCACGTAGGTCGCGGGTATATCCTTCCTGTTGAGGTCTCCGATTGGCACGCCTATGCGGGCATCCGTTAGGGCCGAGCCGCCGATATCTTTAAGATAGCCTATGTCCGCGACAAGCCGCTCTTCGACCCTGTAGAAGTCCGCTATGCCGTGGAAGGCCTCGAGTTCCCTTGTCTCGGTCCTCTGCCCGTAGTTTACGTGGAGGAAAGCCGCGGGGCCCCTTTCAAGGGCGATAGCGGCCGTTACGGCGCTGTCCATCCCGCCGCTTACAAGAACTACTGATCTGTCCATCCTTAAATTAAAACATAACGCTGAGAATCCCACAACCGAAAAAATCGGCAACCGGGTTGATTGAAACTAAAACCCACAACCGAAAAAATGGGTATGGGGCTGGTTGAAACTAACAGGGTGCGGAATAAGTCCCTATAGTCATTGAGGAGCGGTTTCACGCGACAAAGCAATCTCCAGGTTATTGATTTATCCTATCTAAAGATGAGATTGCTTCGCGGATCTCGCAATGACGAACCAAGGAATTAATCAGAGCTTCCTTAATTATAATACCCGAAGGAGACGCCAAATGGCTGCTGAAAAACATTTTAGCCTGTCATTCTGAACGAAGTGAAGAATCTCAAGGCTTATAAAATGACGACCTTGGGGATTCTTCCCGCAACCTATTGGCACCCTCAGCCTAATATCCCGTCTATTATCTTGACGAGGGCTTCGTTGAGGGGGGCTGTGGTGTCTACCTCAAGGCAGGGGCCCTCAACGGCCTCGTATGAGGCCTTCTGCCTCTCATAGACCTCAATGCCCGCGTCCGACACCGCCCCCGTGTCTTCGAGCCTCTTTAATAGACGTTTTCTTATCGTCTCGTCGTCCGCCGCGCACTCGATGAGGTGGAAGGAGGCCCCCGCCTCTCCTGCGGCCTCTTTCGCCATCCGGAGGTGCCTTTGCCTTGAAAAAGTGGCGTCGCATATCACGGAGCGTCCTGCCTTGAGGAGATTGCCCGCCCTCTCGATAAGGGTTGTATAGGTCTTTTCCGTAAACTCTTTTGCGTATATACCCTCGTTGTATGCCTCGCTCCTGCGTTCGGACGGTGCGAGCCCGGCAAGCTCCTTCCTTATCAAGTCGGATGAGAGTGTGCAAAAGCCGGTATTTTCGGCGAGGAGGTTTGCCACCATCGATTTGCCCGTACCCGATAGGCCGCGGATTACTATAAGCATCGGCTTGAGGCCGCCTTCGGCGTACTCTCCGGCGAGATGGAAGTGGCGCTTGGCGTCTATCAACGCGGCTCTGCGCGCCTCAGGGCCGACCTCTTCCTCAGCGGATTTGAAAGCCGCGACCTTGCCGCGCACATACGCCCTGTAGCACTTGTAGAAGTCGAGGAGGCCCTTGCCTTCGGCATCTCCGGAGGAGGCGAAGTAGGCCGCGTCCAACGCCCTGGAGAGGTCGGCCCTGTTGCGGAAGTCGAGGTCCATGGAGAGGAAGGCCGCGTCCGCGACGATATCGGAGTACCTGAACCGCTCGTTGAACTCTATGCAGTCGATTATCTCTATACCGTCCGAGATTGATACGTGATCGCAGTGGATGTCGCCGTGGCAGTCCCTTACAAACCCGTCCTCAACGCGCCTGCGCAAAAGGCCTTCATTCGCCCGTATGAAGCCGTCGTTATACCCCTTTATCCTGTCAAATAGGGCCCTTGATATCGCCGTACCGACGAACCCGGCGGTCTGGTCGAAGTTCTCACCGATATTTTTCCTTATGCACTCAACGCTCCCGAAGGAGCTTATGTACGCGCTCGTCCGCGCCTCTGCGTGGAACCGCGCTATCCTGCCGGCCACCCTCTCAATGATATCCGTCGTGACGTCGCCGTGCTCAAGGGCGTATTCGAGGCTCTTCCTCGCGTCGAGCCTCTTCATCTTTACCGCGTACTCGATCGGCTCCCCCGCGCCTTCCATAAGGGCCTTGCCGTCTTTTTCCGTTACGGGCACGACCCCGATGTATACGTCAGGGGCGAGCCTCCTGTTGAGCCTCACCTCCTCGGCGCAGAAAAACCGCCTCTTCTCAAGGATAGAGAAATCGAGGAAGCCGAAGTCGACCGGTTTCTTTATCTTGTAGACGAAGCGGGGGGTAAAGAAGAGATACGAGATATGCGTCTGGCGCAACTCCACCTGCGCGCACGGTTCCGGATATGAAGACGGGTCAAGGAGCGCCTCTATCAGCCGTGGAAGACCCAACGCGACCTCCTGGTTTTTAGCAGGGTGCTGAAAAAGTCTTTTGAGAGAACCTTTTTATAAAAAGTTTCTCTCAAACTCTCTCCAAAAATTTTTAGTTTTCCTTGAGGGGCCCCCCAATTTTTTTTGGGGGGCCCCTCAAGGAAAAAACTATAAGTCTTTGAAGGGGGTCTGGGGGAAACCTTTCTACAGAAAGTTCCCCCCAAAAAACTGTTTTTCGGCAACCTGCCATTAGGGTTATTTTTCAGGGACGAGCGTGTAGAGGCCGCGCAGGCCCCTGTAGTGTTCCTTGTAATCCATCCCGTACCCGACGATAAACCCCTCGTCTATCCTTACCCCTACATAATCGGCCTTTATGTCGGCCGGGGTGGATTTCCTCATAAGGAGCGTGCAGAGCCTGATGGAAGAAGGCCCCTTGGTCCCGAAGTACTCTATGAGCGCCCTTGCGGTGTGTCCGCGGTCTATTATGCCCTCCACGATGATGATATCCCTGCCCTTTATCTCGGCGGATATGTCCCTTGTAACGATGACCTCCGAGGAGGGGGTGTCGCGCTTGCCATAGCAGGTCGTCTGCACGAAGTCGGCGTCCAGAGGCATCTTGACGGCCCGGAGGAGGTCGGAGAGGAAGATGACCGCCCCCTTCAGCACCCCTATCAAAAGCGGGTCCTTTGATGCGTAGTCGGCCTCTATCTCACCGGCTATCCTCTCTACGGTCTTACCTATCTCTTCGGGCGTGAGTATCGGCTTTAAGTTCGGCTCCATCGGCTCTCCGGAAGGCATGGGAAGATAAAATAGAGCATACAATCACCGGATTTCAATGTCAAGCCGTTCCCCCCCCTTGCCGTTTTTTGAGACGAGCCAGTGGAACCATGTTTACCAGAGCGGACGGCCGGGGCTTAAAACCTTGAATTCAAGGTACGCATGTGCTAAAAATATCTTTATGGCGTCGGCAATGGAATACGCTATCGAAAATCGACCGCAAACCGCCTTTAAAGGGGAACTCCCCCGGTAAAGGCGTAGGTGTCTAAGCCCCTGGAGGGGCATGAACGATGATAATCCAGTGCGATAAATGCCATACCAAGTTCCGGCTCGATGATTCAAAGGTCAAGGGGGCCGGGGTCAAGGTGAGGTGCACGAAGTGTCAGAACGTCTTCATAGTAACGCCGCCGCGGAGCGGAAAACGGCCGCGGAGAGGACGCGTGAGAAGACCACTGGCAAGGAGAACCTGAGTTTCGAGTTCAGCGAGCCCCCGAAAGAGCCCTCACCTGAAAAGGAGAGCGAGAAAGAGGAAGAAAAGGGGATAGGGGCGCCCTCCGGTGATGCCGGCGTTGATACGGGGGGGCCGGGCCTCGATTTTTCCTTCAAGGATTTTAGCGCGGATGAAGAGTCCGGCAAGGGGGCCGGTGAGGGGGCTGAGGAGGACCGCGGCTCCGGTGAGCCCTCGGACGGCGCGGAGCGGACGTTGGGAGGGTTTGACCTCGGTTTAGGCGCAGGTGGGGCCGAAAAAGAGGAGTTAGCCGTTGAAGAGATGGGCCTTGGGGGATATGCCGGGGAGGCAGTAAAGGCGGAGCAGGGGCGCAAAGCGGGTCCTGCAATGGAAGTAACAGAGGAAAGAGGCGGCGGCGCGCCGCTCTCTGTTGCCGGATACGGCGGGGCCAACGGCCCTGCAAAGCCCCCGTTAAACGAAGAGATATCCTCCGGCGACTTCTCCGAGGCCCTCAAGGAATCGGTGGAAAGGGGCGGCGAGAGGCCTCCTCATACCGAAGAGGTATATTACGATGGGGGGGCGGCTTCATCCGCTAAAACCCCTCCGGCGCAGGGCAAGGCGTTCATCGTTATCGCGGTCGCCGTACTCGTCGTCATTATAGGCCTCGGGGTATTGTATTTCAGGGACGCGGGCAAGCGGTTGAACGGCGGGCTTATATCGCGGGACGGAGGAACAGCCGCGAAAAAGACCGTTGACATAGAGGGCATCAACGGCTATTTCATCGAGAATAAGAACGCCGGCAAGGTCTTTGTGATAGAGGCGCGGATAAAGAACGTCTCTGAGGCGGCCCAGGAGATAAAGTCGGTAAAAGGGGTCTTGTACAACGCGCGGGGGGCAAAGCTGGCTGAGCGCTCGGTGGCGCCCGGCAGGGTCGTATCAGCCGACGACCTTAAAACCCTCCCAAGGGAAGAACTTCTGAAGCAGTTCAAGGACCCCTCCGGCGGCTCGATACCCCCGAAGGGGACAATACCCGTCATGGTGCTCTTTACCGAGGTGCCGGCAGGCATGGCCGAGTACGGGGTCGATATAGTCCGCTGACGCCGCGCCGCCCCGGACATCCCCCTCGACGGACCGGTTCAGCAGTTAACTATGAGCCCTCTAAAGTATTAATGCCCCAACGGGTTTCAGAACGTTAAAAAAACCCTCCCGGGGCTTGAACCCCCGGTGGTTTCAGGACGTTAAAAAAAGAACCCTCCAGAGGATTGAAGCCCCACGGGGTTTCAGATGCAAGATGGGTCAGGGGGGTCCAGGCGGCCCCGAAGGCGCACGCCCTCCTTGTCGACCAGCAGGGGCTCAAATCCGGACTGGGGGATGAGAGGCTCAGGCCTTCTTCTCGCTTGAACGGTTCGCTGAAGAGCCTATCTTCTGACCATCATCCCTGTTAGGCGTTACGTCAATCTCGGCGTCGCTTGACGCCTTCTTGAAGTTCCTTATCGCCTTGCCCATTCCAGTGCCTATATCCGGCAGTTTGCCCACGCCGAATATGATGAGGACGATTACGAGTATCAATATAAGCTCAGGGGTGCCGAGACCAAACATTGTATATCTCCTGTTTTAGGTGTAAAATACTGGGATATGAAGACCGCTCCGGACTCCGCCTCTATTTTTTCGTGCGGCCTTACATATTCGCTCGCAGGCTTGCGGCCGCTATTTATATTATCTTTAATATGGTTTAAATTCTGACAGAATAATTTCACCATGTCAACTAAAATCTTGCCGGACGACCCCGGCAATAACATCCGGTATTTCATAGCCTTTTTAGCCATATGGGCGTTCTCGTTAGGGCCGCTTATGGAGCGGCTCATCCAGCGCGCCCATCCTGAAGCAATGGAGCCCCTGCCCGTGGACGTCGTCGAGCTTCCTCCGGCAATGCCGGATAATCTCGCTAAGAGCAGAAAGCCGCCGACCCATTACGCGCAGAGGGGCCAGAGCGTGGAAAAGGAGACCTACCCTGAGCCTTCCGCAAGGCCCCGCCCCATAAGGCCGGCCCTGAGGCCGGGGTATGTTCCTCCGTTAGCGCAGGACAAGGACGGAGTAAATTCGGCGGGCGGCGCGACTGAGGCCAGAAAAGAGGCCCTGCCCAAAGACGGCGGAAAGGCAACGGGCGTCGTTGCCGGGGAGCAAGGGGACCTGCCCGTAGAGCAGAATATTGATACGGGTCTTACGCAGGCACATACTTCAGGGGAGGGCGGGGGCGGGGGAGCGGCTCAAGACGGCCGGTCAAAAGCCGGCCCTAAGGGCCCAAACCTCTTTATAACGGATGAGAAGCTCGCGGAGCTTGAGAAAAAGTACGAGGCGGAAACCCCCAGGGGCGAGAAGGGAAAGACCCTCCAGCTCAACACCTCGGAGATAAGGTATCAGAAGTATTTACTGGACATGAAGGACAGGATAAGAAGGTTCTGGGACTACCCGGAGATAGCCGGGAGGAACGGCTGGCAGGGGACGCTGAAGCTCAATTTCACGATAAAGAAGGACGGGACTGTCGACGATATAAGGCTCATCGAATCATCGAAGTACCCGGTCCTCGACCAGGCCGCGATAACCGCTATCAGGCTTGCCGCGCCCTTCGCCCCATTCCCCGGGAACTTCGATATAGAGGAGTTGAATATCAGGGGGACCTTCCAGTACGACATCTACCGGCCGATGGAGAGGTAGGAGGGACGCGGGGTGGTTGGAGCCCCCTGAGCCCAAGCCGCGCTTAATCTTAGATTCGTGATGGGCTTCGCTTCGCTCAACCCATCCTATGGCTCTCGGCGTTAGACATACATATGAAAATATTACAGGCAACAATTTCTGATGCTGAAGAAATACTTGGTCTTCAGAAACTCGCTTATCGAATCGAGGCTGAACGC
>JACRNN010000199.1 GCA_016234955.1 Deltaproteobacteria bacterium
AGGACATATCGTAGCAAACCTCCTTACCTATCCGCTCGTACTGAACTTCCTGGACGACAAGTACCTCGAGTTCGCGGCCTATCTCTTTGCCAATAGCGTGATAGGGTATGTGGGCTTGAGCATCGGCATGAAAAAAGGGGATGAGTTCGCGGGCGTCGGCGCTTTCAACGTCATCAGGGAGAACAACGAACTCCTCAAAGGCAGAAAATTCGACGAAAAGGCGACGCCTGACGCGCGGGACCTTATCGTGGACACGTCCGTTATAATCGACGGCAGGATATCAGAGGTCTGCGAGACGGGTTTTCTTGAAGGCGGGTTCATAGTGCCGCAGTTCGTGCTCCAGGAGCTCCAGTACGTGGCGGACTCTTCAGACGGGGTCAAAAGGGCCCGCGGCAAACGCGGGTTCGACACCCTCAAGCAGATGCGCGAGAATAAAAAAATCAAGGTGGTTGTCTCGGACAGGGACTTCCCGGACATAAAAGAGGTTGACGCCAAGCTCGTCGCCATGGCGAAGGAGACAGGCGGCAAGATACTTACGAACGACTCCAACCTCGATAAGGTGGCCGAACTCCAGGGGGTCGACGTGTTGAACATAAACAGGCTCGCCACGGCCCTGAAGCCCGTGGTCCTGCCCGGGGAGGTCATGACCATACCTGTCATGAAGGAGGGCAAGGAGCAGGGTCAGGGAATAGGCTATCTTGACGACGGCACGATGGTGGTGATAGACAACGCCAGGGGGTATGTCGGAAAGACGGTCGACGTGTCCATAACCAGCGTTCTGCAGACGGCGGGCGGTCGGATGATATTCTCCAAGGTCAAGGAAGACTTCAAGGAGAACGTGAAAAGGGCCTTATACCAGTAGCGCTTTGCGGCAAGGACGTTCGGGCCGGGTATTGTAATCAAAAATACCCGGCCTTTTTTTGTGGCCGCCCCTGCGATACGACTCGGCAAAAATCGCTTTTAAACGGACGGGAATTCTATTAAACTGTAGGCTCGCCTCCGGCCCACGGCGGCCCGAACCCTTTTTGAGTTTGAAGCTCCCCGCTGGCCTAAGCCGCGGGGAATCTTCGACATATAAGGAAGTATCTATTCCTATTCGCTCGCTTGACCCCTAAGCCAAGCTACGGGGAATGCGCTCGCTATGCATGTTCAAAAACCTTTGCGTATAAGGGTCGTTGATGGAGGATAAGACCACGGGTAAAAAGGTGCTGGCGGTCATCCCGTCCGGCGGTATGGGGCGCAGGATGGGGTCTAAGAGGAAAAACTATCTCCCGCTCAACGGGGTTCCGGTGCTCGCGCGCGCGCTCGCTCCATTCGAGGCCTCCGCCCTCGTGACGGCTATCGTGGTCGTGGTCGTGGCCGGGGATGAGGACCTCTGCCGGAGGGAGATAGTCGACAGGCACTCCTTCAAGAAGGTCGTCTCCGTCACGGCAGGCGGGCCTGAGCGGCAGGATTCGGTATATAACGGGGTCATGGCCGCAGGGGGCGGATGGGACTATATAGTCGTCCACGACGGCGCGAGGCCGCTTGTGACGCTCGATGCCGTGGAAGATACGCTCCGGGCGGCCATGCGTTCCGGGTGCGCCGTGTCCGCTGTCCGGGTAAAGGATACGGTGAAGGAGGTCTCCGGAGGGGTTGTGAAAAGGACGTTGCCGAGGGACCTCCTCTGGGCGGTGCACACCCCCCAGGCCTTCAGGGCGGATATACTATCGAAGGCGCTGGAGGCCGCGGCCGGCTACGGGTTCCTGGGGACGGACGAGAGCTCGCTTGTGGAGAGGTTTGGGTTTGATGTAACGGTGGTGGAGGGCTCTTACGAGAACATGAAGATCACCACCGGCGAGGACATGGCCCTTGCCGGGTGCATACTCGATTGGAGAGAGAACGGAGTCCGCTGAACATGCATAGCGAGCGCCCAGCCCGCGGAAAAGCCGCGGGGAGCTTCAAGGCGGGCGCCAGGTCCGGGGGTTGATATGAGAGTAGGTTTCGGATACGACGCGCACAGGCTGGTAGAGGGCAGGAGGCTTGTCCTGGGGGGTGTGGAGATACCCTTTCCCAAGGGCCTCCTCGGCCACTCCGACGCGGACGTCCTTCTCCACGCAATAATAGACGCGCTCATAGGGGCCGCGTCCCTGGGCGACATAGGGAGGCACTTCCCCGCGACGGACGCCGCCTATAAGGACATATCGAGCATGGAGCTCCTCATCATGGCAACGCGTCTTGTCGACGACGCGGGCTTCGGCGTAGTCAACATAGACTCGACGGTCGTGTGCGAGGCCCCGCGCCTCATGATTCACATACCGGAGATGGTAAAGAGGATATCCGGCGCCGCCGGGTGCGACTCAGGCAGGGTGAACGTGAAGGCGAAGACCGAAGAGGGGCTCGGTTTTACCGGCAGCGGCGAGGGGATCTCGGCCTATGCCGTCGCGCTCATA